>CATLIJ010000052.1 GCA_949948825.1 uncultured Clostridiaceae bacterium | reverse complement strand
CGCAGAGGCAGGAAAAAGCATGGCCCAGGAGGTTCTGGAGCGTCACGCGGATATGGTTGTGGGAGACCGTCTGTCCTCCACCTATTTTACGGAAAACAAGCGCCGGTTCCATAATTTCGGCAACTCCCTGGTGCGGGCCTGCATCAACCGCCTGTTTTACAGTGAAATTCAGGATATTATGACTGGCTATCGGGCGTTCAGCTATCAGTTTGTCAAAACCTTTCCGGTTCTTTCCAGAGGCTTTGAGATTGAAACCGAAATGTCCATTCATGCGGTAGACAAAAATATGTATATCAAAAATCAGGTGGTGGATTACCGGGACCGTCCGGATGGAAGTGAATCCAAGTTAAATACGATTCCTGACGGCATCCGGGTATTAAAAACCATCTTTACTTTATATAAGGATTACAAGCCTCTGCAGTTTTTCGGATGGATTGCAGGACTTTTGTTTGCGCTGGCCTTTGTTTTCTTTGTGCCGATTATGGCACAGTTTGTCAGGACCGGGCTGGTTCCCCAGTTCCCCACCTTGATTGTATGCGGGTTCTGCGTCATAGCCTCCCTGCTCTCTCTGTTTTCCGGAATGATCTTACAGACCATTATCCAGAAAAACAAGCAGGAGTTTGAATTTCGCCTCCACATGGTCAATGAAGACTACAAAAGGAAGACTATAAGCTGACATTGCATTGGTTCAGGCAAATCACTGCCTGGAGGAAGCAGGAAAACCTGGGCATGACAATCGTTAATTTTGTGGCCTTAACCCATCATCCTCTAAGGCGAATGGGATTGCGGCCACATTATTTCCAAAGAAGTCCTTTAACGAAATCACCTTGCCGCTCCAGAGGATCAGGAACCATTCCTTCGTACAGCCGGTTATTCTTCAATCCGCACAAACATCTCCCGGATTCCCTCATAAAATCCAATGGTCACTACAGTTTTCTCCTCCAGATTCCCCAAAACCTCATATTTCTTAAAATAGGGCGTTGCCTCTGAAAGGGGATTTTCTTCTCCGTATTCTTTCGCACCCGGAAGCCCCACATACCTGCACCAGGACTGAATCACCTGATCCGGCTCCATATCCTCCCACTCCCATTCTGTCCGCACATAATACTGATAAATCTTTCCCTCCTCTGCATCCACATAAGCTTCCATCAGCCGGTTATCCTTTCTCACATCCCGCCGGCTGTCCGACAGGCTCACCTGCCACACAGCCACAGAATTGCGGGGATCTCGTACATCAATGGCTGAATACAGCACTGCTTCATACAGCTCCTGCTCCACTTCCAGCACGCTCTCCGGCAATATTCCAGCTGTCTTTAACTCCTTCAGAGCCTGATTGCAGATTCCATAAATCTCAGTGTCAGAAACCTCCTCCCCGGAAGGTCCTCTGTGATTCACCACCAATGCATAGGCTCCTCCCCATTCTGTACCAAACGCCGTCCCGCCCCTGTTCTCCAGCTCCGGCCCTCTCTGTGCCGCCTGCTGGCTGGTAAGAGCTCTGGACAGCACAAACAGCTTTTCCACCGGACGCATTTCATAGCGAAAGCCTTCTCCAAAGGTATCTACCTGCTGCACATGCGTTTTCCCCAGCAAATAACGGTCCTGATGGTTGGACAAAGCTTCCGGCCCCCATATGGACACGCCCACGGTCAGAGCAACCAGGGCCAAAAAGAACAGATTAAGAATCCGTTTTTTCATCGTCTGTCCTCTCCCCCTTCCCTTCCCGGCCCCTCTGCCAGGACAAAGCTCATACAAGTTCCTTTCCCCGGCTCACTGTCAATGTTCAGCCTGCTTTTGTGAAGCGCCAGAATCTCAACACAAAGAGCCAGACCAAGTCCTGCCCCGTTTTTGCTTCTGGACCGGGATTTGTCTACCATATAAAACGCCTCTGTGATCTTCTCCTGCTCCTCCTTTGGAATCCCCACACCAGAATCCTTTACCAAAAAACGATATCCGTCCTTTTGCCGGATTCCCCGCACCAGGATCACGCTTCCAGGCTCAGAAGCCTTGCAGGCATTGTCAATCAGATTCATCAAAACAGACTTAATCAGGTTTGGCTCAGCCCAAACCGTCCCCTTGTCATGCTTCAGATGAAATCCCATGGTTCTGTTTGTCCGATACATATTGTATAAATATTCGAATAACAAATCTGTGGAAACAATCTGAAGCTGCAGCTTTCCATGGCGAGTCACCATAATCTCCAAAAGCCGGAAGGACATAGCTTCCAGCCGCTTTCCCTCTGTATAAATATAATTGGCAGAGAGAAAGCTTTTTTCCTCATCCAGCCGATGAGAACGCAGCATGTCCGCGTAACCGATAATGGCTGTCAAAGGTGTCTTCAGCTCATGGGCAAAGGCAGCCACAAAATCCTCTCTGGCCTGCAGCTCCTTCTCCAGCTTGCCGATATTTTCCTCCAATGCATTGGCCATCCGGTTAAAGTCCAAAGTCAGCTGTCCCAATTCATCCTCACTGACCTTTTTGGCCCGATAGTCATACTCTCCCTCTGCCATCCGCCTGGTGGCTCTGGTCAGGAAACGGATGGGCCTGGTCAGCCAGGAAGCAATGCCATGCATGATAAAGGTTCCAAGCACCAGCATAATCACAGTCACCCGCCGGTAAACCAGAAATCCCAGGGCACGCTCCCGAAATACTTCTGTCACATCCCGCAGGGTCTCCAGATAAAGAACCCGGTTCAGGGCATCTGCCATCATACAGGTCTGAACATAATAATGCTCTCCCTTATGAATCACCTGCCAGGTATTCACAGCTTCATCTGTCTGAGACAGAAGAAGGTCATCTCCCTCAAAGCCAGGGCTTTTGTATACCACCTGCCTATGCTCATCCAGAATCCTCAGACGCCTGCTTCCGCCGTTTTCCAGATTGTGTCCGATCTCCTCAATGGTATGGTCTGCCAGCACATCATATTTTGCCGGAACATTCAAAGCTGCTGTCTCAAAGGCAAAGCGCAGAATCCGGCTTTCATCCATAGCCTGACCAGTCTCTCTGGCCATGGAAGTCTCGAAAACATAATTTACAAAATAAAACCCGCTGATGCCAAGAGCCAGAGCCAGCACAATCACAGTCCACAGCAAAAGCTTCAAAGAGAATTTCATTGGGGCACCTCTAAACGATATCCCACCTTATAGACTGTCACCAGACAATGCTCCCACCCCAGCTTCCGCCTCAGCCGCTGTACGTGAAGATCCACAGTCCTGCTGTCTCCCAAATACTCTCCCTCCCACACATTTTCATACAAGGTTTCCCGGAACAACGCCACATTCTTATTGTGCATAAACAGGAGCAGAAGCCCAAACTCCTTGTTGGTAAGAATCACCGGAACCCCTTTTCTTGTAACCCGTCTGGCTTCCACATCCACAGTCACATCTCCCGCAGTGAGGATATTGTCTGCCTTGTGATACCGCCGGAGCACAGCCTCCACCCGCGCCACCAGCTCTACCACATCAAAAGGCTTAACCAGATAATCATCCGCCCCCAGCTTGAGTCCTCTTACCCGGTCCTTTACCTCATACCGTGCTGTGATAAAAATTACCGGAATCCCCAGGGGACGGATGTATTCCATAATATCATACCCATCTACTCCCGGCAGCATCACATCCAGAAGAATCAAATCATACTTTCCTTCCTCAATCATCTGAAGCGCCTTTCCCCCGTCCTGGACAGAGGTACACGAATAACCGGCGCCGGACAAATTCAAATCAATCAAATCACAAATCGGTTTCTCATCATCAACAATCAAAATTTTAATCATTTTCCGTTCCCCATCCCCAGTAAGACCGTGCCAGTTCCACCAGCTCCTCCAAAGTCGTCTCTTCCCCGCACGGATACCGGCTCTTCAGCTCTGTATCCTCCGCAAACCCGCCGGTCCTCTGGTAATATATAGCATAATTCTTTTCTGTCATCATTTCTGGTTCCCCAGTCCTGTCCTCATTCTCTGAAGAATGTTCTGCCTCTGGCTCTCTGCCCGGAGGAGCTGTATCCTCTGGCAATGTATACCGGGCCAGCACGATAAGATCCTTCAGTCCGTCCCCATCAATATCCCTGCTGTCCAGACCCAGGATTTCATACAGATTCTCATACTCACCCATGGGCTCTGCGCTCCATACAATCCGCCCCTGCTCATTGACCAGATAAACCATAAAAATATGGTACTCTGCCATTTTATAATAACCAGGGGCCACAAAAAGCTTCCCCAGCTTCTCAAAATTCCTCCAGAAGGAACGAGACTCATCCACAATAAATCCCCGCTCTCTCAGCTCCTCCATGGTTGACGCTTCATAGAGAAACGCTGCGGAAGCTCCCTCCACGGCAAAGGACACAGCCAGCTTCACACTTCTTCCCATGCCAAACCGGTTAAGCTTTTCTGACAGACGCCAGTCCCGGTAAAAGCCCCCTTCTCCCTGAAACAGCACATCCCCCACCTTGTAAGCTGCTCCATCCTCTCGAAGGCTGCAAAGAGTAATCAGTACCACATCCTTTTTTCCGTCCTTATTTACATCCGGAAAGGAAACGGCTGCCACTCCCCGGTTTTTCTGGTCCGCTCTCCCTAAAAGCTGATGGTTTGTCTCCAGCTGTTCTGTCCGGAATACAATCTCCCCCTCCTGCCCTGCAAAAAAAAGCACAATTCTGTGACATTTTTTATCCAGAGCCGGCACAAGAAATACCTCTCCTGTCCCTGACAGTTCAAGAGGAAACACATGCTCCTCAATGACCGTAAACCCCTGCTCCTCCAGATCCTGCCGATGATTAACTGCATTCATCCGTTCTAAAAAATCCTGATATGCCTCCATCTCCTCTTCCTGATTTTCTCCGGATTCCCGGACATCACGGGCAGCCTCACTTCCGCCTGATTCCCGGATATCACAGGCAGTCTCACTCCTGTCAGATTCCTGGACGTCACAGGCAGCCTCACTCCCGCCTGATTCCCGGTCATCACGGGCAGCCTCACTCCTGTCAGATTCCCGGACGTTACAGGCCGCCTCTTCCCTCCCGTCTGATTCACGGATATGCCCTGGTATGCCGCTCTCACTGGAAGCGTCGGCATATTTCCCGCTGTCAGATCCCATATTCCATGCCTGACTGGTATCTCTCCCCCCGATCCTTAAAAGCAGGAAAATCATCATCAGGAATGCCCCCGTAAAAACAAATGCTGCCGCACCTTTCCCAACAAAGTTCCTCTTAGAGCGCCTCCTGCTTTTTCCTCTCATTCTTTTCATGCAAACCTTCTTCAATCTCTTAATTTTAACGGCATTGAACTATTGTTATTCTATAACAATTTTCCTTGTCTGTCAAAGAAGACTCTGGCTTTTTTGGTACTTGATGGAATCTGCCCATATGTCTTGATCCTGGTATTGAAATATCTGAAATATATGCTATAATAAGTAGTAATTAAAACTATGTAATATAGTAACCCGATTGTTACAGCAGCCATCCGCTGCTGCAAACGGCTTCAGGAGGATGAATATGAGTTATAAGATTGTCGGTGACAGCTGTCTGGATTTAACCAGGCAGATGAGAGAGGATTCGCGGTTTCAGATTGTGCCGCTGACGCTGCAGGTAGAAGATACCATGATTGTGGATGACGAAAGCTTTGATCAAAAAGCTTTTTTACAGCTGGTCAAAGAAAGTCAGGAATGCCCCAAGACCGCATGCCCATCCCCGGAAGCCTTTAAAAAAGCCTATGAATGTGAAGAAGACGATATTTATGTGATCACTCTGTCCAGCCATTTAAGCGGCTCCTACAACAGCGCCCTGGTAGGGAAGAATCTGTACGAAGAGGAGCATGGGCCGAAAAATATTCTCATTATTGATTCTGAATCCGCTGCCTCCGGGGAGCTGAATCTTGCCATGGCTATCTGCGATCTGTATGACCAGGGACTTGACTTCTCCCAGATCTCCCGCCAGATCCTGGAGCAGCGGGATCAGCAACAGACCTACTTTGTGCTGGATTCCCTGGAATATTTAAGGAAGAACGGACGCCTGACCGGACTGCAGGCTTTTTTTGCCACTGCCCTAAACATCAAGCCAGTCATGGGAGCAGACCATGGAGTGATCATAAAGCTGGACCAGGCAAGAGGTGTATCAAAAGCATTGAACCGGATGTGCGAGATTGCTGTCCGTGATTTGCAAAGCTCTGCCGGGAAGCGAATTGCAATCGCTCACTGCAATGCGCCCCGGCGGGCTGAACAGGTCAAAGCAGAGCTGGAACGGCTGGGAATGACCGGTCCGATTGTGATTACAGAAACTGCCGGAGTGTCCACCTTATATGCCGGAGACGGAGGAATTATTGTAGCGGTTTAAGGAGCCTGTAAAAAATACGGCAATGACTACTCTTATCTAAAAGGATTTGGCAATATGGGAAAATACAAATACCAGTCTTTGTGTATGGCAGCTTTGATTCTGCTTCTTTCCGGATGCAATGAAAAGCAGTACGCATCCATTGGTTCTGACAGCGCAGGAATCCCCGGCAAGACCGAGGCAGGAGTCGAATCCCTGCCTCCTCTTGCCATAGACAATGGAAGCAGCCAGCAGGAGACGTCCCCCTCTTTACTGGAGGAAAAGGAAGAACCATCCAAACCAGAGGAGGAAACTTTTACTCTGTTATTTTCCGGAGATGTGCTTCTTTCAGACCATGTGCTCAATGCCTACGACCAGGCAGGAGGAATCCATGGGGTTTTGGACGAACATTACCGGAACCGGATTGCTGACGCAGACTTCTTCTTTGTAAATCAGGAATTTCCTTTCAGTGCCAGAGGCAGCGCTGCGCCGGATAAGCAATATACCTTCCGGCTTCCTCCAGCACGCATCCAGCTGTTTCAGGAAATGGGAATTGACGGGGTGACACTGGCCAATAACCATGCCCTGGATTTCGGTCCGGAGGCCCTTCTTGATTCCTGTGACCTTCTGGACCAGGCAGGGATTCTCCACACAGGGGCTGGCCCCAACCTGGAAGCAGCAAGGCGTCCGGTTACAATTGCATGGAAAGACAAGAAGATTGCTGTCATCGGAGCCACGCGGGTAATCCCTGTATCCAGCTGGGCCGCTGGAAAGGAGCATCCCGGAATGCTTGCAGCCTACGACATGGCCATTCTCACCGAAGAAATCCAGGCAAGAAAGCAGGACCATGATTTTGTGATTGTATGCATTCACTGGGGGATTGAGCGGGACCAGGCTCCCCAGGAATATCAAAGAACCATGGCCAGACAGATGATTGATTCCGGCGCTGATTTAATCATTGGCTCCCATCCCCATGTGCTTCAGGGAATGGAATACTATAAGGGAAAAGGAATCGTGTACAGCCTGGGAAATTTTGTTTTCGGAAGCTCCATTCCCCGCACTGCTCTGTTAGAAGTCACATGGGATCTGTCTGGCGACCAAGACCAGTCTCCTGCCCTGCGGCTGATTCCAGGAACCTCATCAGCTGGTTATACCCGAATGCTGACCGAACAGGATAAGCTGCAGGAATTCTTCCAGTATATGGAAAGCATATCCTTTGATGTGGAGATTGAGGAAGAGGGGAGCCTGCACCCGGCTCCCCCTTATTCCGAATCAGCCTGTGGTATATACTTCACCTCATGGCCCTCCCAGGTCTCCGGCATCTCCAGCTTATCAATCATTTTCTCCAATACCGGCTCCGGAATCTGTCTTGGCCGAATCTGATTTCTCCGAAGCAGCTCCTCATAAGGCGCTTCCAGATAAATCATATGCACTCTGGCCCCATACCCTGCAAATAATCCGCATAACTTCTGCCTGATTTCCTGGGTCAGATTGGTGGCATTCCAAATAAACGGCTCTTTATTCCGAAGCAGGGCTCTGGCCCGTGAAACAGCCAGATTCACTACCTTTCCTGACCCTTCCTTTGGTGAAATTCCCAGCTCCTCCCGAATCTCATCCAGAGAGATTACCGGTCTGCCGCCTCCATTTTTCTCAATCCAGGTATCCTTGCCAGACAGGGGAACCCCTGCCATCATCCATACGTCAAATTCTGTAGGGTCAAACAAAGCGGCTCCTGGAAGAAGGTCTTCTTTATGAAAATACTGATAGCGGGTATAGGCATTGGCAAAATCAAAGGGCTTCTCCCATATTCCCAGCTCCTTTCCATAATCAGCAAACAGTTCTCCATGCTCTTCCAGTTCCCCTGGCTCATCGCTGATTCTTCCTCTGGCGTCTGCCTTTGCAAGCAAATATAAAAGCCCAAGAGGCACTGTCTCTGCTGCCCGATATAGGTCATAATCCATTCTTTTCTTTTTCCAGAACCATGCAGGAAGCCCGTGAAAACGAACCAGCTTTGCCACCCGCTCCCTCTCCCAAAAGGTCATTTTAAACCGGCTGGCCCCACGGTAGGCCATAGCCCGGAACACCCGCTCCCCCACAATCGTATGCTTGGGGGAAGTCCATCTGCCATCCTGAAGCTTTGTACATGCCGGTTTTCCAATATCGTGAAAAGCTGCTGCCAGAAACAGCATCTCCTGGTCCTGGCTTGTCAGCTGATCCCATTGGGGAAGCTTAAGCAGCTCACCGCACACTCTCTTTGTGTGAACATACACATCTCCCTCTCTGTGATAATGGGGATTCTGCTGCACCCCTTTCAGCAAATTCAGCTCCGGATACCGCTCTGCCACCCGGTCCAGCAAAAATCCGCTCTCCCGGACCCATCCCAGGATTCCCTGCTCCCTTTCCTTCATGCCTTCTCCTCCTTCCGTGAACGACCCATTGCCTAAAGTGAATGGGATTGAGGCCACATGATTTCAAAAACACCATCATGTGAATAAATCAGTTCCCTCTGCCAGCCGGTTTGCCACCAAAGGCCGGTTCATCCAATGACTCTCTGAATCCAAAATCGAATTGAGAAAAGAAGCACGGACAAATTTCAACCGGCCCACTGTATAGTCTCCCTCTTCCACCTTGATATAGATTCCTTCCATTGTCCCGCTAAGATCGGTCTGAGCTTTGGTTTTCTCCAGATCCACCCCATACTTAATACACTGCTCCTCCAGGCTTTTCTCTGGTTCTTTTGATATAAAATTACTTTGTCCAATGTAATCCGTAATATCCGAAAGCTTTTCATACCTTCCCATATCCAGTACTGGTACTGACTGCACAAAAGGAGCATTCTTTAAAATCTCTCTCCTCTTTGCAGTGGAAAAAAACCGCTTTTCTTTTTTATCAAAAATATCAAATTCCATAAAATAATGAGGCAGCTGATCATAGAAAACCGTATGCTTGGCAAACATCCATTCCCCATACATAATATACCGGCTTCCCAAAACCTCCCACAGTCTTTCCTGAAAACACTTTGCCCACATTTTCATCCAATCAAACTGCCGCTCCCCATATCCTCCGTTCAGGAAATGTCCCCGGCTCTGTAAATACAGCTCTCCCTTCTCATCAAAACTGATTCCGCTGTTGGCTCCATCGATCTTCTCCTCCAGAACCAGATATTTTCCCCGGATCTCCTCAAATCTCACACTGTTTAAATCCTCATCTCCTGCCTGTTTCCGCGAACCCTCCACATGGCGGGTGCGGGGATATTTATAAAGCTGTTCCATTTCCTGCCTCCTCTCCATTACGCTCACCCCAATCCTGCAGCTTTTACAAAAAGCTAAACTATCTCGCCTGCCAATAAAAACAAAAGAAATATAAAAATCCCTATATACAAAATCATTGACAGAATATAATTAATACGTCTGAACTCATCCTGAAAGACAAAATCTTTTGGATTATTTTCGTCGTACCGAATGGGAATCTTCTGCCCCACCTGATAAAAGCCGACCGGCGCCTCCCGGATGGCATAATCATCCGTATAGGTAGTATCTCCAATGGAATAAGTGACAACCGGATATTCATAATAAATTTTCCGATATCTTTTTGTATGAAAATCTCTTTCAACCTTTGTAACCGTTGACAGGACCGTTCCATGCCAGGACCTGGTACGGAAAAAAAACCAGACTTGGGATAAAAGGAAAAGAAAATACAGGGGAAAGACACAAAACATAATAAGTATCATATCAAATTCATCATGAACTGCTGCAGAATCCATTTCATTCCCTCCTCTTTACGAACACCCCAAATCACTTCCTGATTTTTTCAAACCAATTCTTGTCTGGTGTAAGAAACATACCAACTTTTAGATTATCCTGCGCTAACATAAAATCCCTCCTTCCTTAATATTATTATACTGTTTTTTGATATACTTACAAGTCATTCTTTTTTTATGGAACAGAGGAATCCCTGCCCGCCGCGCCAGGGCAGGGCAGCATAAGCGTCCCTACTCCTCTCCACCCGGTGTGCATAAAAAAGGGAAGCCTGTCTCATGCTCCCAGGGCTTCCCTTTTCTATATTCTTATCTCACTCTGCTGCCATCATCATCATAATCTCATTGCTTCTTGCAATAAATTTGGTCATGCGCTCCGGATTCAGCGTGCCATGGCTAAGAAGCGCCAGATCATACAGCTGCTCACAGAACTTTGCTGTGTTCTCCCCCTCCCTGTGATTCAGCACATACTGCACCAGCTTGTGGTTGGCATTCAATACCAGGGTCTCGCCAGCTCCGCCAAACATGGACGGGTCCATGCCATACATGTTGTACATTTTCATCATGTCCTGCATCCGGCGGCTCTCCTCTGCCACAGTCAGCATGGAGGAAATATTCTCATTCTTCAGCTTTTCTACCTTCACCTCAAGCTTATCATTCCCAAGAGCTTTCTTGAAAATCTCAGTGAGGGTTTCTGCTGTCTTCTTAAATTCCTCATCATCCTCCTTCACCTCTTCCTTAAAGGTATCATTGAGGTCAGCATCAATCCGCAGGAATTTCAGGCCTTCATTCTTCTGCTCCAGATGATTGATAAAAGGATTGTCAATATTGTGAGGCAGAATAACCGCATCCAGCCCCTCCTCCTTAAACATGTTAATATACTGGCTCTGTTCCTTCTCGTCTGTCACATAGAAAACCTTGTTCTCATGCTTTTCCTTATTCTCCTCCAGACAATCCTTTAAGGTCAGATATTTGCCCTCTAAGTTCTTGAACAGAATATAATCGTTCATCTTCTCGGCAAATTTCTCATCCTTAATGCAGCCAAACTTAATAAACGGAGCAATATCATCCCAATATTTCTCATAATTCTCCCGGTCGGTCTTACACATGCCAGTCAGCTTGTCAGCCACCTTTTTGGTAATATAGTCCGAAATTTTCTTTACAAATCCATCGTTCTGCAATGCGCTCCGGGATACATTCAAAGGCAGATCCGGACAATCAATAGCGCCCTTTAACAGCATCAGAAATTCCGGAATTACTTCCTTAATGTTATCTGCAATAAATACCTGGGTATTATAAAGTTTGATGGTTCCCTCAATGGAATCATACTCTGTATTAATCTTGGGGAAATACAAAATTCCCTTTAAGTTAAACGGATAGTCCATATTCAAATGAATCCAGAAGAGAGGCTCCTTGTAATCCATAAATACCTTTCGGTAAAAGGCCCGGTACTCTTCCTCCGTACACTCATTGGGATGCTTGTTCCACAAAGGAGTGGTATCATTTAATGCCTCCGGACGCTTTAAGATCTTATAGCGTTCCCTGGACGGCTCAATCTCCACGGTCTCCTTCTCACCGTTCTCATTCTCCTTCTCCTCTGTCTTGGCCGGCTCCACCACAGTCTCCACAATGGTA
>CATLIJ010000051.1 GCA_949948825.1 uncultured Clostridiaceae bacterium | reverse complement strand
AACAACCCGGAAACCATTGATCAGAATGGTAAGCAGGTAGGAGAAAGCCAGAGAGCCTGCAAGCCACCAAAAACGTCCCCAATCACTTTTTCTCCGGTGAAGAAAGGAGAAAATCAGCATGGCAGAGCAGATGACCATAAACCGGACCCCTGAACAGGACGGGGCAAAGATAAACTGAAGGGAATGGTTTATGAATCCTATGGGGCTTACATACTCAAAGGTAATTCCGGACAAAATTTCAATCCACCAGGCTGTGGGAGCCAGAATCCAGAGAAGCCTGTCGCTGTCTGCTGTGGCATAAAAGAATTTGATTCCCACCAATATAACCAGAGCTGTGAAATAAAATTTTTTGTTTTCAGATATAGCTTTTTTCATACTGGGGAGAAAGGTAATGTCCATAAAAGTTACCTCCTGTTTCGCCGGAAGCGGAGAAATCCTGCCCCTCCAATCCATAGAACTACCAAAAGAAGAAGCATTCCGCCGGGTTCGGAGCCAGTGGTATATCCGCCTACGGAAAGACTGGATACATGCAGAGGAAGGACTGATGGCTGTTTTACGTCTGTGCTGTCTGCATTCGGATTTCGGATGGTCTCGGTCACAGCCACAAAGGAGGTGTAGGGAGTCATCATGCTGTATTTCAGGCCCAGGGAGGTCACAAGCTTTTTGGCAAGCTTGGAATCCGTTCCGCTTCCGCCGTAGTCCGTCAGCCGCTCAATCCGTTTTCTTGCCCACAGATACCGGATGGCGTTGTTGGCATCCGAGGACGGGATTTCAGCCACAGAAATCTCCTTAACATAATCTTCCCTGCCAGTTTTTCCGGTGATCCGGATGGTGCCATTTTTGCTGCCGCGCCATTTTCCAAATAAAACAATAGGACGTTTGGCAAACATAGTGGGAAGAACGGTTGGCTCCAGCTCATAGGCGTCAAAGCCCTGGAAGGAAACTTTGATGTCTCTTAAAAGAGGAGCTTCCACATAGGTCCGGAAGCGTTTGGCCGTATCTGCGGCGTCTTTGGCATCTGTCACCACAAAGGCTTCCCCCTGACCGGCCTTTGCCATCCCGTCAATCAGATAGCGGTTGACCGAATCTCCGATGCCAAAGGAGAAAAAGCTTGTGTCTGCCAGATTGGCATTGATGATTCGGAAAATTTCTTTTTCCCCGGAAATATATCCGTCTGTGATCGTAATTATATTGCGGGAAAATCCTTCTGTCCTGGGGGTGGAAAGGGCATCCATAAGGGCAGGGGCAAGCTCTGTGCCTCCTCCTCCGCTTTCTTCGTCAATCAAGTCTAATGCCCTTTGAATGTTATCCGGAGTGGCAGCTACGGATTCCGGGGACATCTGTAAGGAGGCATTGGAAAAGAGCAGAAGGTTAAAACAATCGTCAGGCTTTAAGCTGGAAATCAAATCGCGGATTAAGTCTTTTGCCGTGTCCAAAGGATAACCGAACATGGAACCAGACACGTCCAGCACAAAGATATATTCCCGCGGCGGCAGCTGGTCGGGAGTGTAGCGCTCCGGCGGCTGAACCATCAGCATAAAATAATTTTCCTCTTCATCCGAATCCAGCATCAGGCCGCAGCTGACTTCCGAACCAGTCAATTTGTAATCCAGAATGAAATCCCGGTTGCCTGCATAGTCAGACGGGTCGGCAAGCGTGACTTTGGCCATATCTTCCCTGTCCTTTTCTACCTGGATTTTGTGAGATTTGCAGGAAATATCTGTAATTGGCACGCCGGTTGACAGAGTAACCGAAATATTGTACTTTTCCTCCGGAGTCCTGCCTTCCTGGAGATAGGGACTGGATACCCAGTCCTCTGGATCTTTGGCGTCGGAACCTGGGCCGTCCTCTGTATCTTCGGAAGGGCTGGCATAACGGGGACCTACTACAGTGGGAAAGACAAACTGGTAGACGCCCTCTGTGGACATCACCATTTCCGTGTAGTGAAGTTCAATGCGTATGGTGTCACCAGGCATAATATTTGCCACATCCATGGAAAATACGTTGGGCCGCTGTTGTTCCAGAAGAGAAGCACTTTTTCCTTCGCTTTTTGCTTCCTCAAAGGTTTTCTTTGCTTCCTCCCTCTCTTGAATTTTTGCTGTGATGACCTGATCCCCAATCTGCATTGTCATCCCGTGAATGGACACATTGTCTGAGGCCGGGAAAATATAGCGGGCATTGATGGGATTAGACCCTTCATTGGCATAGGTTTGTGTGACAAAGGTTTCTGCGATGACACCGCTGATTTTGGTGGAAACATCCGTTTCCTTTAATGGAAGAAAATCTGTTTCAGGGTCAGCCCCTTCAATAAAAAAGTAAGGGGCAAGGATTTCTTCCGCCTCTTCCTTTGGTGTCTCGTCGCCGTAGACGGCAAGAGGGCAGGTGAAGGACAGAAGAACAAAGGCCATACACAGCAGCTTTAAATGTTTTTTTCCTTTCATGTCATGTACCTCCATTGGTTTTCAATTCCTGTTACATTTGGACAGACATGAAACAGGTAATGTCTGTCCAAACAAGGGGGATGATGGTATCTTTCCTATTGTGCAAAGTGATGCTGTTTTTGTGGTTAACACGTTCTTATTTAAAGATAAACCATGTTGGCATCAGAAAGGTTTCAGAGTTGTATCGAATTTGTATCAGAAGAAAAAAGATCCAAAGGCAGCAGAGATTAAAAAGAAAATTATCGGAGATTGTTATAAAATCCCAATCAAGTCCCGCACCACCTCTCCGGCGATCAGCAGTCCGGCCACAGGCGGCACAAAGGGCATGCTTCCCGGCACAATGCGGCGGGAGCCGGAATCTTCTTCGGAAAGGACAGGGGCAGCCGGGGTTTCCTTTGAATAGAGAACCTTCAGATGCTCCATGCCCCTTTTCTTCAGTTCCCGCCGCATAACCCGGCACAGCGGACACACAGAGGTTTGGGAAATGTCTGTGATTTCAAACAGCTCTCCGTGAAACTTGTTGCCAGTTCCCATGGAAGAGATGAGGGGAATCTTATGGCTGTGGGCAAATTGTGCGATGGCAAGCTTTGCTGCCACGGTATCCACAGCGTCAATTATATAGTCAGTTTTTCCGGCAGATTCCATGAGAGGATTTAGGTTATCCGGCAATACAAAGGTATCAAAGGTTTCCACCTTAGCGTCTGGATTAATGTCAAGAATCCGATCTTTCATGGCCTGGACCTTGGGAAGTCCCAGGGTACTGTGGCTGGCAATAATCTGCCGGTTTATATTCGTCAGTGATACCACATCATGGTCAATCAGCACAAAGCGGCCAATGCCGCACCGTGCAAGAGTCTCAGCACAGTGAGAGCCGACGCCCCCCACCCCAAAGAGGGTGATGGAGACATCGGCAAGACGCTGCTGCTTTTCGGTTCCGATTAACCGTTCTGTTCTGGAAAATTCATTCATAGATGAACTTGCTCCTTGAAGTTTGCATTTTATTTGTCGGTCATGTTTACATTAGGTTGTCGTGAGGCCGCTTTTTTTGTTCCTCGATCAGATCTGCCAAAGTCACGCTGTCTACTACCTGATCAATGGCATCCCTTAGCTGCGTCCAGACGGTCAGTGCTGCACAGTAGGAAGAGCGCTGGCACTGGTTTACCTCGTCGTCCAGACAGGGAACCGGGGAAAGGCTGCCCTCGGTTTGGCGGAGAATCATGCCTACCGTATATTCCTCCGGTCTCCTGGTCAGCATATAGCCGCCCTGGGCGCCTCGGGTGCTGCGGACGTATCCGGCACGATGCAGCAGGGTTACGATCTGTTCCAGATACTTGTCAGATATGCCCTGGCGGGCAGCTACCTGACTGATCTTGGTACATTGATCCAGGTTCAAACCAAACTCAATCATCATGCGCAGGGCGTACCGCCCCTTGGTAGAAATCTTCATACTTCCACTCTCCTTATCCATTAGGCAAGTTTATGTGGCAGCTTCTATTATCATTGTACAAAAAAATTAGACAAATGTAAACAAAATCCTTACATTCTGAACCGGTTTTCGTAATCCTTCAGAGAGACCACCGCTTCTTTGGACATGGGAAGCAGCACAGCCATGTTAAAAATGGTCATAAGCCCGATTCCCACATCTCCCAAATCCCATACAAAGGTATAGGCGGCAAGCCCGCCGATGAAAAGCATAATCAGGGCAAGGACTTTATAGAGAGTCTGAGACAGCCAGGTATCTCCAAAAAGATAGGCCACATTGGAGCGGGCATAAAACAGAATGCCAATAAAGGTGGAGTAGCTGAAAAGCCACAGGGTTACAGCAATAAAAATTACTCCGAAGCTTCCCAAATGGTGTTTCATGGCAGCCTGTAAAAGATCCATGCCTTCAAGACCAGCAGTCAGATCCTCCGGGGCCAGCAGCATGATAAAGGCAGAGCAGCTGCAGATAACAATGGTGTCAATAAACACGCCGAAAGCCTGTAAAAGGCCTTCCTTGGCAGGATGGCTGATATCAGCGGCAGCGGCAGCGCAGGGCGCTGAGCCGGAACCAGCTTCATTAGAAAACAGTCCCCGTTTTACACCGTTCATAATCACAGCCCCCAGTCCTCCTGCTGCCATGGGACGGATTCCAAAGGCCTGTGACAGAATCTGGCCGAAAATCCCGGGAAGAAGGGGAAGATTTTTTACAATAATAAACAGGGTGATGAAAAAATAGCACCCAGCCATAATGGGAACCAGAATGTCAAGCACCTTTACCGTTGCATTTTTCCTAAGAACAATGACAGCGGCAAGAACCACTAAAAGAATGGTGCTGTAAAGCGGCGGGACCTGGAAAGCATTCTGAAATGCAGAGGATACCGAGTTGCTGATCACCTGGCTGATTCCGCACCAGCAGATTAAGCCGGAGATGGCAAACAGCACAGCAATCACACTTTTTTTTGAAGAAGCTTTTGACTGCTTTTTCCGCTGCATAAAGTGATGGATATAATAGGCAGGACCGCCCCGGTATCCGCCGTATAAGGGATCTGTTTCCTTATAAAGCTGTGCAAGAGTGGCTTCCATAAAAGCAGTGGAGGAGCCGATTAAGGCAGTGACCCACATCCAGAACACAGCTCCTGCGCCTCCGGCAGAGATGGCCGCCACCACGCCCACTAAGTTGCCCATGCCTACCCGCGTGGCAGTGGACACAATCAGGGCCTGAACGCCGGAGATAGTATCCTTTGCAGCTTTGGTCTTTTTCTCCAGGGTAATCTTTAGCATGTCCGGAAAAAGGCGCACCGGAAGAAAACGGCTCCGGACAGTGAAATAGATGCCGGAAGGAATCAAAATCAGGACAAGAAGGGACAGTCCGGCTGTTCCGCCTCCAGGAAGGGGGATGGTGATAAGATCTCCCCATAAGAGATTGTACACAGCAGTAATGATGTTCATTGGGAACCTCCTGTTTTTCTTTTTGTAATCAACTGTTTGATATCCAAGGTTTAGTATATAGTAGACAAGGGGATTTGTAAACAGGAACTGGCGGGTTGCATTCAGCAAAAAAAGTGATATAATGTCAGGTAAGTAAAAAGCAGCCAGGTGGCAGCGGATTGGAGGGAAGATGATGGATGGTTTTTTGCGTGTGGCGGCAGCTACTCCAGAGATCCGGGTGGCAGATCCGGTTTTTAACCGGGAAAGGATCTGTGAGAGGATTGAGGAGGGAGACCGACTGGGAGCAGGGGTCCTGGTGTTTCCGGAGCTGTGCTTAACTGGGTATACCTGCGGTGATCTGTTTTTGCAGCAGCCTCTGATTCAGGCGGCCAGAGAGCAGCTTCGCTATATTGAAGAATGTACCAGACAGAAGGAGATGCTGGTGTTTGTGGGAATGCCCTGGGAGTGGGGAGGAAAGCTGTACAATGTGGCGGCGGCAGTCCATAAGGGGCAGCTTATTGGAATTGTGCCCAAAACCCATCTTCCCAATTATTCGGAGTTTTATGAGCAGAGACATTTTACTCCTGGGTCAGAGAGAGAAGTGTGGGTCAGATGGGGGAAGGAAGAGGTTCTGTTTGGGACCCAGCTTCTGTTTCAGTGTGAAGAGATTCCCCAGCTGGTGGTGGGAGCGGAGATCTGCGAGGATGTGTGGTCGCCCTGTCCCCCCAGTATTTCCCATGCCATGGCAGGGGCCACGGTGATGGTCAACTGTTCTGCCAGCGATGAGACTGTTGGAAAGGACAGCTACCGGCATGCTTTGATTGCAGGCCAGTCCGCACGGCTGATGTGTGCGTATATCTATGCCAACGCAGGAGAAGGAGAGTCCACCCAGGACCTGGTCTTTGGGGGCCACAATATGATTGCTGAGAATGGAACTGTGCTGGCAGAGTCCAAACGCTTTTCTCCGGGGATTATTTACGGGGATGTGGATTTACAGCGGCTCTGCAGTGAGCGCAGACGGGTGAACACCTGGCCGAATCCACAGGAGGGCGGACATTTGACTATTGGCTTTTCTCTGGACGCGGCAAAAATGGAGGAAAAGCAAAAGGAACGCCTTTACCGTTTCATTGACAACCGCCCCTTTGTGCCAAAGGATGAGAAGGAGAGAAGCAGCCGCTGCGAAGAGATTTTCACCATTCAGGCTATGGGGCTGAAAAGGCGGCTTGAGCACACAGAATGCACTCATGCTGTCCTTGGAATTTCCGGGGGTTTGGACTCCACGCTGGCTCTTCTGGTGACAGCCAGGGCTTTTGACCTTTTAGGACTTCCAAGAACTCAGATCCATGCCATTACCATGCCCTGCTTTGGAACTACAGACCGGACTTATCAGAATGCCTGCCATATGGCAAAGGAGCTGAAGGCTTCCTTAAAAGAAGTGGATATCAGGGCAGCAGTGGAGCAGCATTTTGAAGATATCGGACAGGACCCGGCAAATCATGATGTGACTTATGAAAATGCACAGGCCAGAGAGCGCACGCAGGTACTGATGGATATTGCCAATCAGGTAAACGGACTGGTGGTGGGAACAGGCGATATGTCAGAGCTGGCTTTAGGGTGGGCTACCTACAATGGAGACCATATGTCCATGTATGGAGTCAATGGGTCTGTGCCAAAGACCCTGGTGCGCCATCTGGTTCAGTATTGTGCGGATACCTGTAAGGAGGAGGGATTGAGGGCAGTGCTTTTGGATGTGCTGGATACGCCGGTCAGTCCGGAGCTTTTGCCTCCAAAGGACGGGGTGATCTCTCAGAAGACAGAAGATCTGGTGGGACCCTATGAACTGCATGATTTCTTTCTCTACTACATGCTGCGGTTTGGGTTTATGCCGTCTAAGATTTACCGGATGGCGCTTCTGGCTTTTCAGGGAGAATACGACAAGGAGACCATTGAAAAGTGGCTGAATGTATTTTACCGCCGGTTCTTTTCCCAGCAGTTTAAGCGTTCCTGCCTGCCGGACGGGCCGAAGGTAGGATCTGTGGCTATGTCGCCCAGAGGAGATTTGCGTATGCCCAGCGATGCCTCCAGGAGAATCTGGATGGAGGATCTGAAAACCATTCATGGACGGAAAAGCTTATGATTGCCAGCACATCCAATAAGCAGGTAAAATATGTAAGCAGCCTGGTAAAAAAGGGGAAAATGCGCCGGGAGGAGGATTTGTTTGTGGCGGAAGGGCTGCGGATGTGCAGGGAGATTCCAAAGAATCAGATTCAGGCCCTGTATGTGTCAGAAACCTTCCGGAAAGGAGAACATTTCACACAGATGGCACAAGGGGTAAGCAAGGTGGAGGTGGTGGCAGATTCTGTTTTCGGCGCTCTGTCTGACACCAGGACGCCCCAGGGAGTTCTGGCCCTGGTCCGTCAGCTCCACTATACCCTGGAGGAGACCATACTGGCAGCGCCGCCTCATCTGATGATTCTGGAGCATCTTCAGGACCCTGGAAATCTTGGAACCATTTTTCGTGCCGGAGAAGGGGCTGGAGTGACTGGGATTGTGATGGACTCTGACACTGTGGAGGTGTACAGCCCCAAGGTGATCCGGGCCACCATGGGTTCTGTGCTTCGGATTCCTTTTGTCTATGTGGAGGATTTAAAAGAAGCCCTGTTATTTCTTAAGAAAAAAGGCGTGCAGCTTTATGCGGCCTGTCTGGAGGACAGCCAGGATTATGACCAGGAGGATTACCGGGGAGGGATTGGGTTCCTTATTGGAAATGAGGCCAATGGGCTGCGGCCGGAGACCAGGGCTTATGCAGACGCCCGGATTCGGATTCCCATGGAAGGCGAGGTGGAATCTCTCAATGCGGCCATGGCTGCCACGGTGCTGATGTTTGAGGCAGCCAGACAGAGACGGAGGGGAATCCCATGGCGTGGATGATTGCAGCAGTGTGCGCATTTTTTATAAAAGGGCTGTGCGGCTTTGCCAACACTTTGGTATTTTCAGCTATTTTAAGCTTTGGAAGCGCCAATATTAACATCACGCCAGTAGAACTGCTTTTGGGATTTCCCACCAATCTGATTCTTGCCTGGAAGGAGAGGAAATCCATTCAGTGGAAGCTGTGTATTCCCCTGATGCTTCTGGTGCTGGCAGGAAATCTTCCCGGGATTTTCCTGCTTAAAAATACAGACTCCCGTACAGTGAAGATTTTCTTTGGGATTGTGATTGTTTTTATTGGCATGGAAATGTTTTTCCGTGAATATTATCCCAGGAAGGCAAGGGAGTCCAGGGCAGTTTTGGTCTGCATCGGCATATTATCCGGAATTTTAAGCGGCATGTACGGAATCGGCGCTATGCTGGCAGCCTATGTGGGGAGAGTGACCAGGGACAGCGCCTCCTTTAAGGCTAATATGTGTGCTGTGTTTATTACAGAAAATCTGTTCCGGATATTCTTATACATAACAGCAGGAATCCTTACAAAACAGACTGCTGTTTGGGCGGCCTGCCTGTACCCTGCCATGCTTGCCGGACTTTTTGCAGGGATGAAAAGCAGCAGTCTTTTAGATGAAGGGATTGTAAAAAAGCTTGTGATTTTAATGTTGATTCTGTCCGGAGGGGCTTTGATTGTGCAAAGCTTTTAAATTGCCAAATCTTACAATTACCAAACCCCATTGTAACTGTTTGCAAAATATAGTATACTATATTTTACAGGCATATGCCTGACAAAGGAGGAGGAGAGATGAACCCCATTTATTGGCTGATTGTATTTGTGGTGCTGGTTGTGATTGAAATTGCAACTATGGCGCTTACAACGGTTTGGTTTGCTGGCGGCGCTGTGGTGGCGTTTCTTTTATCCCTGTTTCACATGAGCATTGAGGTCCAGCTGTCGGCATTTGTGATTGTGTCGTTTCTGCTGCTGTTTTTGACCCGTCCCTTTGCTTCAAAGTATGTGAACGGCCACACAACCAAAACCAATGCAGCAGGGCTTGTGGGCAGCAAGGCACGAGTGACTGAGGAGATCAATAATGACCTGGGGACAGGCGCTGCTATGGTGGCAGGACAGGAGTGGACTGCAAGGACAGTGAAGCCGGATATGGTCTGTCCGGTGGGAACCATGGTGGAGATCAAAGAGATTCAGGGAGTAAAGTTGATTGTTGAGAAGCTTTAGGAGGAAATGAAGTTATGGAAATGTTTATTATTTTTTTGATCCTGATGATCATTATACTGGTAGTGCTGGTAAGCTGCGTCCGCATCGTGCCTCAGGCCAATGCCCTGGTGGTGGAGCGGCTGGGAGCTTATCTTGGAACCTGGCATGTGGGCATTCATTTTCTGATGCCTTTTATTGACCGGGTTGCCAAGAAGGTTGTTTTGAAGGAGCAGGTAGTGGATTTTGCTCCTCAGCCGGTGATTACCAAGGATAATGTTACCATGCGGATTGATACTGTGGTGTTTTTCCAGATTACAGATCCCAAGCTGTTTGCCTATGGTGTGGAGAATCCTATTATGGCCATTGAGAATCTGACAGCCACCACTTTGCGTAATATTATTGGAGACCTGGAGCTGGACCAGACCCTTACCTCCAGGGAAACCATTAACACAAAGATGCGGGCATCCTTAGATGTTGCCACAGACCCATGGGGAATCAAGGTCAACCGGGTGGAGTTAAAGAATATTATTCCGCCGGCAGCCATTCAGGATGCTATGGAGAAGCAGATGAAGGCAGAGCGGGAGCGGCGTGAGGCGATCTTAAAGGCAGAAGGTGAGAAAAAGTCTACCATTCTGGTAGCGGAAGGTAAGAAGGAATCCGCCATCCTGGATGCAGAGGCAGATAAGCAGGCAGCCATTCTTCACGCAGAAGCAGAGAAGGAAAAGCGGATTAAGGAGGCAGAAGGTGAGGCAGAGGCTATCCTGAAGGTTCAGCAGGCCAATGCCGATGGAATCCGGTTCCTGAAGGAGGCTGGAGCTGACGAGGCAGTATTGCGGTTAAAGAGTCTGGAAGCCTTTATTGCAGCAGCAGACGGAAAAGCTACCAAGATTATCATTCCATCCGAGCTTCAGGGTGTTGCCGGACTTGTGAAGTCCATAGCTGAGGTTGGGAAGGAGTAAAGAAAGGAAGAGTTCGCTTGGCGGACTCTTTTTTATGTACAGGCCCACTCCTGATGGGTGGCTGCCGGACAGAAGAAGACTCCATGAATCCTTTTTATAAAAACCAAAAAAGGGCTGTGTTTCCCAAAAAATCTTGCATAACTGCAGCTGCCCTTTCTTGACAAGTTTTGCTCCTTATAGTAAGTTATATAGATAACAGAAAGAAAAAAATATGGATTGATTATGAAATAAACGGAGGAGCATGAGATGAATTTAAAAGGGCGTCATTTTTTGACATTAAAGGATTTTACTGGAGAGGAAATCACATATCTGCTGGATCTTGCAGCAGATTTGAAGGCAAAGAAAAAGGCGGGGATTTCCGCAAGACTTTGTGAGGGGAAAAATATTGCTTTGATTTTTGAAAAAACCAGCACCAGGACAAGGTGTTCTTTTGAGGTGGCGGCCCGGGATTTGGGCATGGGAACCACTTATCTTGACCCGTCCGGTTCACAGATTGGAAAGAAGGAGAGCATTGCTGACACAGCGCGGGTGCTGGGGCGGATTTATGATGGAATTGAGTACCGGGGCTATGGACAGGAGATTGTGGAGGAACTGGCCAAATATGCAGGCGTTCCGGTGTGGAACGGTTTGACCAATGAGTACCATCCCACACAGATTCTGGCAGATATGCTGACCATTCGGGAGAACTTTGGAGAGCTGGCTGGAAAAAAGCTGGTATATATGGGGGATGCCCGCTATAATATGGGCAATTCTCTTATGGTAGGCTGCGCCAAGCTGGGAATGGATTTTGTGGCTTGTGCGCCAGAGAAATATTTTCCGGGGAAAGAATTGACGGAACAGTGCAGAGAGTATGCAAAAGCTTCTGGCGGAAGCGTGACCCTGACAGAGGATGTGATGGAGGGGACAAGGGGAGCAGATGTGATATACACAGATGTATGGGTGTCCATGGGAGAGCCGGATTCTGTCTGGGAGGAAAGAATCCGGGAGCTGACTCCTTACCGGGTGACTTCCAGGGTTATGGAAAATGCCGGGGAGAAGGGGATTTTCCTTCATTGCCTGCCTGCATTCCATGACCTTAAGACAAAGATTGGAAAAGACATGGGGGAACGGTTTGGAATCACTGAGATGGAGGTTACGGATGAAGTGTTTGAGTCCTCCAGCTCCAGGGTGTTTGACGAGGCAGAAAACCGAATGCATACCATCAAGGCTGTGATGGCGGCAACCCTCACAGAATAGGAGTGTTTTATGGCAAATCAGGAAAAGAGAAGAAGTCCCCGCAATGAGGCTCTGATGCTGGATTTGCTTCACATAACTGTGGGCATTCTGACCGTAATCTGCGCTGTGCTGGCATTTTTGGACCCGGAAAAAAACCAGTTTTTGTTTCCGGTTATTTTCTGGCTGGCAGGACTTTTAAATGGAGTCAGCGGATGGTATAAAATCAAAAACAGCGGCAGAGATAAAAAGCGGAGATTTGGCGGTATTCTTTTATGTATCCTTGCATTTTTGCTGGTGCTGATCGGAATTGCCAGTGTAATCAGCATTCGGAGGTAAAATTGAAGACAAAAATATTAAAGATTCTGAAAAATGCGGAAGATTATGTATCTGGACAGGAGCTGTGTGAATATTTGGGGGTGTCCAGGACAGCTGTTTGGAAAGCCATTCAGCAGCTGGAAAAGGAAGGGCATAAGATTGAGGCAAAGCGCAACCGGGGATACCGTCTGGCAGAAGATAAGGATGTGTTTGGCCCCACAGAGATTAAAAGCATGCTTCGGACCAAGCGTGCAGGGCAGAATCTGGTTTTTTTGGATTTGGTGGATTCCACTAACAATGAGGCCCGCCGTCAGGCAGAAAAAGGAGCCTGTGACGGTACTCTTGTGGTGGCCCTGGAGCAGAGCGCGGGCAAAGGG
>CATLIJ010000050.1 GCA_949948825.1 uncultured Clostridiaceae bacterium | reverse complement strand
CACGCTTTTCTCATCACGGAACAGCTGAACCTCATAATATCCGGAATCATTTTCCGACTTCTCCCACCGGGCCTCTCCTAACTTTTTCTCATTCCAGTAAGCATCCTTAGGCGAATCATAATCTCCCTTTACTGGATTCAGTCTTAAGGTAACGACCAGGGAGTCTCCGTCCCTTCGCGCAGACACATAGGAACCTCCGGAAATCTTTACATTAGACGCCTTATAGCTGGCCAGAAAATAATACTCGCTTACATCCTCTGGCTCTAATGTAACTTTCATCCTGGGTTCCTCTGCTGCTTCAATCTTCTCTGAGGTCTTGTCCACCCATTCTGCCGCTGTCACCTTATAGCGGGCATTGCTTCCGCTCACAGCCACGCCGCCGTTCTCCACAGAACCGCTTCCCACCTGAATAGTCTCCGGCAGCTTGTATCCAGCCTTAACCTTTGATGACACCCGAATACTCACACTGTTAATAGGCTTGGTGGCAGCCAAAGCTTCAAACGGCATACACACAAGACTCAAAACGGCAAATAACAGCGCCGCAGTTCTTTTGATTCTTCTATCCATACATTGTCCTCCTGATTCATCTGTCACAGGCTGGCTGCTCCGGATTCCTCCTGCCCCGGGGCGTCCTCCTGTTCTTCCCGGGATTCCTCCGGACCCTCTTTTGGCTTTTCCTCCTGTCCGGGGACAAATCCCAAAAAATAAATATATATATCCACAATAGCCTGATACAATTCTCTTGGAATCTCAGACCCCAGCTGCAGCTGGGTCAAAAGCGTAGCTAAAGAGTCATCCTCATAGACCGGCACTCCGGCCTCCAGAGCAGTCTCAGTAATCCGCTCTGCCAGATACCCCATACCGGAAGCAACAATAACCGGAGCGCCGTTTTTTTCCGGATTGTATTTTAAGGCAACTGCCTTCTGCCGCATCAAATCATCAAATTCTGACATTGATCGTCCTCTCCTTCTCCCGAATCTCCGGAAAAACTTCGTCAATCCGCCGGTCGCGAACCCGCTCCCGCACGAAAAACTGTCCGATCCGAATGCCATTGCGCTTCATAATGTCCGCCACCTCAAGCTGAATCTTTCTCTCCTGCTTTGCCAGAGCAGGCGGCACAAAAAGCTGCATCCGGGTCTGCCGGTCCTGTAAAGTCATAATCAGCTCAAACTTTCCCACTGACCGGATATCAAACTTTAAAAACAGCTTGATCCTTCTGCCTTCTTCCCCGTCCTCCCTCTTGGCATCCGGGTCCACCCACATCTCTGACATCACATTATTATCTTCATATTGGAAAGGAAGGATAAAATGAAGAAGCGGCAAATATACGCTTTCATTAATCAGCATTCCATTCATAATGTTGTAAAACTGCTGTACATTCTCCAGACCGCCATGTCCATTGGCTCCTTTTAAAAGAAGGCCTGCCAGATTATCCGCAAACTGAGACAAAACCGGACGGGTCTCCCTGGAACCTTCCATAAGAAGCTTCTCCATGTTTGCTTGCGCTTCTCCCTCTCCTGGAAAAGCCTTCTGGAACTCCCGGTCTCCTGCAAGAGCGTCAAACAGCTTAAACAGCTGTCCCTTCTCCCCATTCTGATACCGGACTGCATGGAAAATGAGAAGCATGGCAGCTTCCCGAACAGACCCGTAGTCATGGGTGCGCGATATATAAGCGGAAAGGAACGGAATCAGCTTCTGATTCAGCACTCCTGTATTGTCCTGTGTGTCCCCATTGGCAGCATCCCAATCCATGGAATCTGCCAGCTGCCGAAACTCTTCCCGGTAGGGGCGGAGCAAAAGCTGTTCAATATCATCTGTGAGAGAATGCATCTGCTGTAAAAGATGCTCCCCGGAAGAATAGTTGTTGTATCCTTTTAAAAAGCTCATCACAGCTTCCTTCAGATGCTCGGAAGGGCTTTGGGACAAAATCGTGCGGAACTTATCAAAAATCTCTCCTTTAAATCTGGCCTGCAGCTCTCCCTGTCCCTGAAGATATTCCAGTAAATCCTCGGGGGAATCCATCTGCATAGTCATAAGGAACTTTTCCATCAGAGCGCTTACCTCTGTCTGTTCCGTTCCCAAAAGTCCTGCCAGCTCACCACTGAAGAGCATACGCCCCATGGCTTCTGCAAGATTGCTGTTCTCACCTAATCCTTTTATAAATGCGCCATAATTACTTTCATAATTAATCACGCTTAATAAGGTATCCTGAGTATTGGTGCCGGTCTGGTCTCCCTCTTTGCCGTCCGCACGAACCACACGGGACGGGTCCACCGGATTATGAATCGCATTGCTCCCCTGGCGGGGGTCCTGGGGATTCATTACATTCCGGTTCTCCGTATTCAGATTCGGCGTAGTCACCTGTAAAATATTCGCCATATATCCTCCAGCTTCTGTCTTCCATATTATACAAACTCAGCAGAAAACAGTATTATACTTATATATCGGCACATTTTTGTAAAATATTAATCCCTGCATTCAAAAGCACTCTTTTTTCTCAATAAGGTTATTATATTCTATTTTTCTGTTTTGCACAAGAGTTCAGAATATTAAAAAAATATTTCTTTCTCTGTTCTTTTTCTGTTTTCTTTTAAAAACTTCCAATCTAAGGTTATCTCTCTCCAAAAAATGCCGATAATTAAGACATATAGGATTTACCTGCATCCATAGAAGGGAGGTAGCTATGAACGTTATATTCCAGACGATTAACAACACCGCTTATCGTACTCCGGTTTCTGCGCCCCGCAAGCGCACGCCCCAGTCCAGTACGGTAAAGGGGGATTTTGATACGGTAAATATTCAGGGTTCCCGGATTACGCAGGATGAGGACGAAACCTTCGCCCGGATTCTGGCCCGAAGGACTGCGGCGCAGTTGAGCAGCGGAGCCGCGCCGGAGCGTGTCCAGGAGCTCGGCCGCCGGATTGCTGACGGCACTTACCAGCCTGATGCCCAGAGGATAGCCGGAAGGATGCTTGGCTTAAGCTGACATGGCCTGACATGGCTTTTCTTTTTACAGAAGGGAGTTTATAATTTTTTATGACAGATACCGCACAGAACCCACTGGAGACATTTGCCGCTGTTATCCGGGACCTGACAGACACAGCTGAACGGATTGCCAGAATCGAGGAAGTCAAGGCAGAAGCCGCATCCTTAAGGCAGCACAACCGGCTGGACGGACTGATCCAGGATGAACAGGCGCAGATTTTAAAGCTTCGCGGACTGGAGCAGCGTCGGTTAAAACTGGCGGAGGCCCTGGGATGGAAGTCCCTGACCTTCCGCCAGATTTTAGAAACAGCATCTCCTGACGAGACGGAACCGCTTGCACCTTTGTTTTTTGATTTGGAACAGCAGCTGAAGCGGCTGGAGCAGGCCCGCAGCTCTTCGGAACAGATCATTCAGACACGGCTTCATGAGATGGAGGTATTCCTTGCAAGGCAGCAGGGAGATTCCTATGACAGCATGGGGAATCTAAACACAGGCTCTCCTGCTCATGCGAAACTGCAGAACAAATACGTCTGACACCAGTCGGACCGTATTTTCAAAATAGAATAACACTTGGAGGACGAGAATATGCTACGAGCGACTTTCGCCGGTTTTTCCACCGCCTATTCGGCCTTGCAGGCCAATCAGAAGCGGCTGGACATCACTGGCCAGAACCTTGCGAATATGAATACGCCCGGATACACCAGACAGACTCTTAAGACATCCAGTCTCAACTATACTCATCCAGTCTCCCACTACATGAACGGTTCAGAAACTGTAGTGGGATTTGGCGTGCGTATGGATGCAGTCACTCAGATACGAGATCCGTTTTTGGATGCCCAGTACCGGGATCAGATCCGGAAGTCCGGATATACAGACGGAATACAGACTGCTCTGGACCGGCTGGCGGATATTTTTGACGAATCTCAGATCAATGGAATCCGGGATGCTTTTGACAACATTCAGACCTCTCTTCTCAACATGCAGGACCCGTCTAAGGTCAATGATCCCATCTGTGAATCTGAGCTTCGCGCCCGGATGCAGGCCCTGACCAACCTGCTGAATGACGCATCCAGACAGGTTGACAAGGCAGAGGAAGCAGAGTTTGCCCGTTTAGACGGCACTGGCACCAGCGAGAATGGCGCTGTCCAGGAAATCAATGACATCTTACAGCAGATCGGCAACTTAAACCGCCTGATCAAGGATGACCAGATTTTCGGCCAGCCTGCTCTGGAGCTGATGGATGAGCGCAACCAGCTGCTGGATGAGCTTGCCAGCTACATCCCCATTGAGGTAACTTATTATAAGGATGCTGAGCATGATGGACTGGATGAAGCCGGGGATGTGGTTTTAAGTGAGAATTACCATCTGGATGCAAACGGGGACCCTTTTGCCAAGAAGGACTGGCCGGATGATCTGCGGGTGCAGATGGTTTATAAAGATGAGAATGGAGATGTTAAGCGGCTTACCCTTGTGGAAGGCACCGTGGGAACGGGAAGCGATAATTATGGGCAGCTTGAAATTAAAGGAATTAACAGACCTTTTGATGCAGAGCAAACCGAGAAGATCGAACTGACCTTTTCCGGCAGCAAATTCTTTGAGGGCGGAAATGTCAATGTAGGAGTATCCGAAAGGGAAGAGATTACATTTACAAAACCCAAGATGGAAGATGGTATGAATTTCTATCCCAGCGATTCCGGTTCCATTCAGGCCAACTTGGATATGTTGTGGAAAGACGGAAAAACCTCAGGCATGACTGATGTAAAAGGTTATGAGTTTTATCGAGATCAGTTGGATAACCTTGCCAAAGCGTTTGCTGACGTAGTGAATACAATTAATATAAATGGAACCCTTAATAGTGCCGATAAGCAGCAATTTTTGATTACTGACAGAACTAATAATCCCCCCATTAATAGTTGGGATACAACAGCTGCCAATCAAATTACAGCCGCTAATATTGGTATCAATCCAAATTGGAGCAGTGGTACAGTTCATGTTAGCAAAGCCGGAGAAAGTTCCAATGATACAGTATTAAATCTTTATCAGGCTATGACTACTGCTTTCAATGGTAACACAGCAACAATTAATGGTCAACAAATAACATTTAATATTAATCTGGAACTAGAAGGCAACTCCTTTGCCGACTACATGAACCACACTTCCACTATCCTGGCCAATGATTCTTTCAGTAACCAGCAGGCATTAAAGACGAATGTAACCGTCTTAAATGGAATCCAAAATTCCCGTGATTCCATCTCCGGAGTCAGCCTGGATGAGGAAGCTGCCAACATGATGGTATTTATGTCCGCTTACAATGCAGCATCAAGGCTTATGACAACACTGGATGAAGCATTAGAACGGTTGATTAACAATACAGGTATGGTAGGACGCTAATCCCTGTGATTGAAGTTAATTACCATAATCATTACCGCAAACGGAGGTATAAAATATGCGTGTAACCAATTCGTCCACATACAGAAATTATACAACATCATTAAATAGTGTACATCTTAAACTAAATAAAAGTATGACAAAAATCAGCAGCGGGGCAGCTTATGAAGCTGCCGCTGATGCTCCCCTTGCTTACTACACTGGTAAAAAGATTGATAACCAGTATTTGGACACTCTGGCTAAAAATAACTTGATTACTGATATTAAAAACAGACTTTATCAGCAGGAGTTAGGAGTACGTGACATTCAAAGTACTCTCTCACAAGCAAAGAAACAGGTTATCTATGCAAAGACAGCCACAACTACCGGTGATAAAGATATTCAGACTCTCCAGGAGGATCTGATTCAAAAAGCCCGGACCATGGTCAATGACCTGAATACCCAGTATCAGGATTTTTATGTATATGGCGGCAATGATGTCTCTGTCTCTCCATTTGCATTGGAAATCAATGATTCACAAATGAACTTAACATTTAATCATACGTTTCCAGGAGATGACGCACCAACCAAATTTGAGTTTGAATATAAAATTGATCCAAATGGAGAATTTCAGTTTGAGATGACATCCGTGACAAATTCACAGGGAACGAAGCTTACTGATCCTGATGATAAAGAAGCTCTGGTCAAAGCTATGTCCGAGCAGGGAAAGGTTGATATTGGTTATGGTTCCATCAATGACCGTGCCACTCTCCTTGATACCTATACTGGCGGCATGAATGTTCTTAGTGGTCTTAATTCCGATGCTGTACGGGCGCTTACGGGTAATCCTCCTAATCCAAGCAATGCCTTTACAGCAATCATGGACGGCTTAAACGAAAGTCCGGTAGCCTTGACTGCAAAAGCTGCCATTTCCATTGGCGATTATATGACCACCAAAGACAAAGATTTGTTAGATGACCGTCTTGGTGAAACTATTGACCAAATGGCTGTTTCTGAACACACCATCAGCACCTTTTACTCTGATTTGGGCAACAAGTCCCAGCAGTTGGACCAGACAGCCAAAAGACTGGATTCTATTGAAGACTCGCTGACTGAGCAGTACAAAGATACCTTAGGGGCTGACCCCTATGCTTCCATTATGGAGATGTTTAACAACCAGTATTCTTACAATGCTGCTCTTCAGGTGGGCTCCAAGCTTATGACCACATCCCTTTTTGATTTTGTAAGATAAAAAGGAAAATAATTCATGATTTAAATATGTAGAAAGGAGGCTTCTTTATGGGACCGCTTATCAAAATCACAACAGAACCATTACAAATGATGCGTTTTACGCAAAACGCCCGGTTAGTAAATTCTGATTCCGTAGATATCGAGAGAAGAAAGGCTGTGGCCCGTCATATGACCATGCGCCGCACCAATCCGAATGTGCAAGGTAATGTCTCTGTCAAAGACATCACAAGGATTAATCAGGCTTTTTCTCAAAGCAAAGCGGAAGCAGAAATCGCAGAGGCAGTTTCTCCGCAGGTTGTTTCCCGTCAGACCGCACAGGCCGCTATGCAGGCTCCTGTCCGTCCAAAGGTATCCACGCCGACGCCGGCTCCGGATATGAATATGGATATGGCGCAGAACGATGTTGCTCCCCAAGTGTCATCAGCAGCTTCCTCTGCGGTTGCGCCGGATCTTTCAGCAGAGACCAGCACATCCTATACGGCACAGCGGGGTGCCTTTGAGATGCGGGTGGCAAGAGGAGATCTGACCTATCTTCCACCCCTGGTAATGACTGTGATTACTCAAAGACCGCAAATACATGTTGAATATCTTGGTGGCTTTAACTACGTTCCTCCTCTGGACGTGGATCCTGGCAGGAACGTCAATCTATTCACATAGGAGTGTTGATTTGATATGACAATACAAACAGATTATGGCACAGTGGAATATGAGGCAGATGATCTGGTGATATTTCCCGACGGTCTCTTTGGTTTTCCAAAGCTGACGAAGTATCTTCTCCTGTTTTTAAATGAAGATGATGATTCAATGCTTTTGCTGCAGTCGGTAGAGGAATGCAAGGTAGGATTTGTATTGATCAATCCTTTTCTCCTTTGTCCGGATTATTCCCCTGAACTGACTCCTGAGGAGCTTGCCTGTTTGGGCGTCCAGGACAGCGGAGAACTTTCGTACTATTCAATTTGCGTTGTGCGGGACAATTACCTGGAAAACACGGTAAACTTAAAGTCTCCTTTGGTAATTAACCCACAGACACGCCATGGAATTCAGGTTATTTTGGAAAACTCTCCTTATGAATACCGTCATGAGCTGCGTTCTTTTCCAACAGTAGCTGATTCGACAAACGGGAGTGAATAGCATGCTGATACTTCGACGTAAAAAGAACGAAAGTATTCTAATCGGAGATAACATCCGGATTACGATTATTGAATGTGCATCTGACGGAGTCCGTCTTGCCATAGACGCGCCAAAGCAGATTTCTATTTTGAGAGAAGAGCTTTCAGAAGCAGAAAAGACTAACAAGACAGCCTTGACTCCCAATATTGATTCTGTAAGAATGTTTCAGTCAATTTTCAAAAAACGGATGGATTCTGAAAAGGAGACAAATAAACCAAAAGATTCAAACGAAGATTCAACAGCAAAATAAAATATAACACAATGACAGGGGAGATAAAATCTCCCCTGTCATTGTGTTATATTTTATTTTATCAAAAGCCGTAACAAAAGCCGTATATCCCGAATGCACCAGTAAAAAGGAAGCAGTATGGGAAGCTTTCTTAAAAGCGGATAAATCGACGACATATAATGAAAATCCGGGAAGATCCAAAGAAAAGTTCTTTTGATTTCTTTCCAATGATTTGTCACCTTTTCCCAAAACATACTCCTGACTTCTTCCTTCTGTTCCTTGAGAATCTCCTTCTCAATCGCCTTCTGAAGACTTAGAGCCTGTTCGTCTGCCTCCCGGTTGATGGTGCCTTGGGTCAGCATTCGTTCTTCCAACACATCATAAACCGACATGTCATCAATCTGATCAATAAAATACTTATCCTTCTTCTCTCCAAACCACATGTAGGAAATCCGAAGAATCTTCTCTGCAAGTTCATCAATCTGAAAATCAGTAAGAAACTTCCAGATTGCCTCCTTATTGATCTCGTTGCGCCATGCTTTATGGCATAACTGCAAATCCAGAACTTCCCGAATGCGCAGATCATCTGTCACATAGCTGTAAACCGCTTTTGCCATCCGATATGCCAGTTCACTTTCCGGAGGAAGCACCCGGACATAATGATAGGGTTCCTCTAACTCTGCTGTCTCCAACAATAGCTGCATATTTTTCGCATATAGAGCAGTGCGAAAGGGAAGTTTGCGGTAAATTGTCACAGATACCCCGGACACCCGTTTCATTCTCTCTCCATATCCTTTGTAAGTCTGGTCCGTCTCATAGCCAAGATCCACCAGATATCCTTTTGCCAGAACATATTGATCTTCGCTCAGCAGGATTTGTATGGGACTGTTTTCTGCTGTCTCAGGAAGCTTATAAAATTCCCGAACAGAATGGGCCACCAGCACCGTGCAGGAAATCTCCCGCATATCCAGCCATACCAATATTTCCCGAATCGATTCTTCGCAATTTTCGCTAAACTGCAAGGCTTCCTGATACCGCTCGTAGAAACGGTCACGCCAACGGTTTGGCAGGGCATCTCCTTTCCCCAAAACCCCCAAATACACCATATTGGACACTCTATGATAATCAGCCAGCCGGAACATGCGCTCCCAGTCAAACCGATTGTACACCACATGGAGGGGCTCCTGGCGAATAATAGAAGATACCATTCCTACCAAAGTACGTCCTTCATACAATAATTGATTCATAGTTTATTATCCAGTCCATTAACCCAGGGTATTTAACATCAGTCCAACTGTAAAGTAATTCCCAAGACTGTAAGGTCCGGACCCGGAAAAGTCAGACAGATAACGGAAGGAGGAAAATACATCTTCCTGATTCCGGTCCATTCTTGAGGAAACATCCTCCTCCACCAAACGACCGGAGGAAGTGGACATAGCAGAGTCTGCTCTTTGGGCTACCCGGTCTGCAAGCCCAAACTGGCCTCCAAGAATATCCTTTGTACCCTCAAAATCATCTGTCAATGCCTTCCGCAAAGCTTTTTCATCCACCTGCATCCTGCCGCTCTTGTCATAACGGATTCCCACAGCCTTTAAAGTTCTGTCATCTGCAATAGGACGGCTGAAGCTGTTATACTGATCCTGTGTTCCTCTGCCTCTGGCAGCATTCTCCTTTAAAAGATCTGTAGTATTATTATAATTCTTTGCCAGATCCTTTACTGCTGATACAATTTTCTCTGAATCCACTCCTGCATTCACCTGAACCGAGCCTGTTCCCTTTAATGTGGCATCCACTCTCCCATAGTCCAGAGAAATGCGGTTGCTCTCTGAAGTGCGAGAGCTGGTCTTTCCATCCTGTGTCACAGTATATCTGGCATTCTCTCCCTGAACAGCTGCTGTCTCTGCTCCTGCTGCAGATCCCATCTGTCCCTGAACCTGAAATCCATTGCTTTCTCCGGTCTTTTGGGAAGTAAGAACAAGAGACACCTTGCCATTTTCTTTGGCAACAGAAGCGCTGACCCCAAGGCTCCGGCTGCTGTTAATCTGATCTGCTGCTTCCTGGTACATCTGTTCATTGGTCTTTTTGCTTCCGTCCCGGTTTACCTCACTGACATTTACCTGAACACTTCTTCCTCTTGCGGAGGCTACCTCAAAATTCATAGAAGAACCATCTGCCGCCTTGTCAGAAGCATTGACAGACTGGCTCTTATTCTGCTGTGCCTGGGCCAGAGCTTCCACCTCAAGGCTTATGCTGGTTCCCTCTTTCGGGCGGAATGCTTTATCCACCTGTACTACGGAAGAATCTGAGCTTTTCATATCAATGCTGGAAAATACATTGGAGGAACTTCCCATCTGAAGCTTTGACGCGCTAAGCTTCAGTTCAGACATATCTTTTCCGTATTCCTGAACATACTTCAGAGTGTCTGTATACTGAGCGGAGCCAGACTGCTTACGGGAAACCTTGCTCACGGGATTGACAGACTGGTTAAGCTTTGCTACATTCGCTCTCTGTGCAGCCTGCAGTGTCCCCATCATCTGATACAGACTCTGAATATTCAATGAATTATTTCCCGATACTCTCAATGACATAATAACACCTTCCTTCTCCTGCCTGTTTTATTGCAACAGTTTCATACTTCCTTGTGTTACATTGTACTCTTTTTTTCACTTTTTCATCCGTTCCGATAAACGCGGAAAGGTACTCAGACTGCAAATGCAGCCAAAGTACCAATATCTGCCTTCTCGAATGGTATTTTCTCTTATATGCTTACCGGACGCCTCAGAGGCTCGGCTCCATAATAAGATTTCTCCCTCGTCACATTTCGATTCAGCCTTTGATCCACTGCCCGCAGCTTGTCAAGAGTTTCCTGGGTTTTTCGGCGAATCTCATATATTTTATTCTCTTCCGGACTTTCTGCCTGCGCCTGTTTTGGGTCCGACAGCATCAGAAGCCGAAGCCTCTGATGATCCTGCCGGTCCTCTTCTCCCAGCTGCCAGATGGCGTCTGTGCATTCATCCGCTTTTGCCATCTCTTCTGCCCGCATTTCCAAAAGCATTGCCGCTGAAACCTCATCTCCGCGGACAAAGGCTTCCTCCAGCTCCTTTGTCACCCGGTCAATCTCCCGGATTGCGCTGTATCTCCTTTGAAGAAGAATCATAACCTTTGTCACATCCAGTCCCATATCTTCCCAGTCCTCTCTTAACCCCGAATCTCAATCTCCTTAACTACATGCATGTCATTGACCTGTTTGCTCGCCTGTGCAAAGGCATCCCGCAGTTCGGAAAGAATATGGCGGATACGTCCGATTTCATCCTGTCTTCTTTCTCTCCCGGCTTTCACCATACTCAGATCATAAATCAGATAATTGTAAATCCGTCTCAAATCTCTGCTGATGGGCTGTTCCATGTCCAGAATCTCCAACAGGTAGCGGACAATCCGGCTGGTTCTTGTAATACAGTCGTCAAAATCCGCGTAATTCTTGTCATTCAGGGAATACTCTGCCCTGGTCAGGCGGGTTAAGGTCTCATCAAAAAGAAGCAATAGCTGCTCTCCGCCTGACATTGAGTAAATGCTTTTTTCCTTGTAACGATTATATCCGTTCATTCAATCCCCTTCTATCTTTCCTAGCCCGTAATCTGGGACAGCCAGCTGGACTGGGAGTTCATCTGATTGATCATGGTCTCCATGGTCGTAAACTGGGCAATGTAACGATCCTGCTCTGTCACCAGCTTTGCCCGAAGCTGTTCAATCAGATCCTGTTTTGATTTGATCTCGCTGTAAATCTGATTCTTCATAATGGAAGTCGGAATCTTCTCTGAACCTGCTTCCTCAATCAGACGTCCATAAGAGTTGCCATTCCTTGTTGCGTAGCGGGTAGCATAAGGAGTGAAGGTATCCTCCACCAGCTTGGTAAAGCCCTTGCCCATACCATTGCCGCCGGTAAAGAAATCAGAAACCTTTTCCGGATTGCTCTCCATAGCGTCGCGGAATTTTGTCTCGTCAAAGATCAGAACACCGCCGTCCTTCTCATTATCCGAATAACTGATGCCCATTTCCTTCAAATCTTCATAGCTAAGGCCGGTCTGCTGCATCAGTCTGCTGTAAATGGACTGAATATCCATGCTCAAATCCCGCATGGTGCCGTCACCGAACAACAGTCCGGATTTTGCCTTCTTCTCCCAGTTTTCAATGGAGGTTTCACTCATCTCTTCCTTCTGCTCGTCAGTCAGAGGGCCGTAAGAGCCATCCGGACGGGTAGTAACCTGAGTGTTGACCTCTGTTGCGATGGCATTGAACTCTTCAAAGAATTTCTTTACCTTCTCCACAACCTTGTCTACATCTGCCTTGGCGCTGAAAGTTACAGCTTCCGAGGAGTCGGCTTTCCAGGTCTGTAAAATCTTATCCCCATTTTTACCGTCAACTAATCTTTCGCCCTCCTGAAGCTCATATTGTTCAGCCTCTTCTTTTGTCATCGTCCCGCCGTCTTCCCAGTCTCCGCCGAAAGCTCCGGACA
>CATLIJ010000049.1 GCA_949948825.1 uncultured Clostridiaceae bacterium | reverse complement strand
CGTCATAAGCTTTTATTACCTGAAATCCCTCACCAGTCAAATATATATCAATGGCATCTACAATCTGTTTATCATCATCACATACTAAAATTGTCTGCATAATTTCCTCACTCCTTTTTCATTTAATACCAGTATACAACAAAAGAGGACTTGCCGCAATCGGCAAGTCCCCCTTTGTTAAAAAAAATCGGCTTATTGATAATCGCAGATATCTACCCACTTATGAAGCAGATCTGCTTCTTCTGAACGGTGTTTCGTAAGCTGTGCGGCAGCCACCAAAGGCAGCCACTGCTGGACATAGCGGCGGTCTGTATCTGTCTTTTCACAGAACAGCTCCATGTATTTGTCTGCCCGCTCCTGATTCTCAAGGCACAGCAGCAGGTAAGTCCGTGCAGCATCTGCACTGGCATTACCCTGGGTTGCATGTACCCAGTCCAAAACGTACATCTTTCCATCATCTGTTACGATAATGTTGTTTGGCTGAAAATCTCCATGGCAGAGCTTTACATGCTTGGGCATTCCATCCAGCCTGGTCAGAAGGTCGTAACGATTGACGGAGTTTAATTCTTTCGCATCGGAGATCTGCCGGATCATCTTATCTTTCAGTTTGTTCAATAACGGGCAGATCTTGGAATGAATCGTCAGCTGCAGGTCAACCATCTGATTCATGTACTCATCCAGCTTATCCGGATTCTCATCCATCAACTGCTGAAGAGTCTTACCACTGATAAAATCCTTTGTGATGGACCAACAGCCATCTTCATCAACAGAAACTGCCAGAGTAGCCGGGATGTTGATTCCGCCAATCTCTTCAATACGGGCGCTGATCAGCGCTTCGTTCAATACCTCTGCTTTCGGAAATCCTTTGCAGAAGGATTTGATTGCCTTGTCACCATCACGGTAGACGCTTTTGGTTGCATTTTTGGATATTAACTCTCTTGCCATACGTAGCTCTCCTTCCTTTTTTTTGCTAAATAAAAACCAATGGCCGATCAATTTTTATTGTACTACAAACTGTCAGGAATGTCACCCGTTTTTTTGATAAATTTTTAACAAAATTATTTTCCTACAATTGTGCAGACCGGTAAATAGTCCTATATCGGGTTAAGTAAAACGCAAAATGGCAGTTCCGTAGGCGGAAAGCGGCAGATTAATACAGTAGGGCTGGCCATCGCATTCCTGTTTGATTGCCCGGAATACAGGTGGTTTTTCGGAGGGCTGGTAAAGTCCGTGCTTGTTGTCCAAGAGCAAAGTATAGGTTCCCTTTTTGGGTACTCCTAATTGATAGTCAGGCCGTTCCATGGGAGTAAAGCTGCATACAAACAAAAGGCTCTTTTTCAAATCCTTTGCCCGACGCATAAAGCTGAAAATGCTGCGGTCTCCGTCATTGGCATTGATCCACTGAAATCCGTTCCAGTCTTCATCTGCCTCGTACATGGCTGGATATTTGGTGTAAATATGAAGAAGGTCGCGGACATAAGCCTGAAGACTCTTATGCTCATCCTCCTCTGTGAGATGCCAGTCCAAACTTACCTTTTCATCCCATTCATGGAGCTGTCCGAAATCCTGTCCCATAAACAAAAGTTTTTTACCTGGATGGCCAAACATAAAGGTATAACCTGCCTTCAGGTTGGCAAATTTGTCAGTGTAATAACCAGGCATTTTATTGATCATGGAACATTTCAGATGAACAACCTCATCATGGGATAATACCAGAATAAAGTTTTCACTGGTAAAGTAAGTCAGTCCAAAGGTCATTTTATTATGGTTATATTTGCGGAAATAGGGGTCCAGCTTCATGTATTCCAAAAAGTCGTGCATCCAGCCCATATTCCACTTAAATGTAAATCCAAGACCATTGTCCTCCGGGGCATGAGTAACAGAAGGCCATGCAGTGGATTCCTCTGCAATTACCATAGCTCCGTTTCCACGGGTTTTCACAATGCTGTTTAAGTGGCGGAAAAATTCAATGGCTTCCAGGTTTTGGTTGCCCCCGTATTTGTTGGCTACCCATTGGCCATCCTTGCGTCCATAGTCCAGATACAGCATGGAGGCAACAGCATCTACCCGGAGACCGTCAATATGGTACTCTTTAATCCAATATAAAGCATTGGCAATAAGGAAATTGGATACCTCATGCTTTTCGTAGTCAAAAACCTTGGTTCCCCAGTCTGGATGCTCTCCCTTACGGGAGTCTGTATATTCATACAAAGGCTCTCCGTCAAAATCGGCAAGACCATGGGCATCCCGCGGAAAATGGGCAGGCACCCAGTCCAGGATCACGCCGATTCCCTTCTTATGTAGATAATTAACAAAGTACATAAACTCCTGGGGAGTTCCATACCGGGAGGTGGGAGCGTAGTAGCCTGTAACCTGATATCCCCAGGAACCGTCAAAGGGATGTTCGGCAATTCCCATCAGCTCCACATGAGTATAGCCCATGTTTTTTACATATTCAGCAAGCTCTGCGGCAGCTTCTTTATAAGTATAATAGCCTTCCTTTTCCGGACGGTTTTTCTTTTTCCAGGAACCTAAATGTACCTCATAAATACTCATGGGAGATTCTTCAGGAATCTGCTCCCCGCGTTTTTTCATCCAGGTGTCGTCACTCCATTTAAAACCGGAAATATCGCTGGTAATGGAAGCGGTTCCCGGGCGGAACTCTGCCTGAGAGGCATAGGGATCTGCTTTAAAAAGAAGCTTACCTGCTTTTGTGGTAATGGCGAATTTATAAAACTGGCCTGTGGTTAAACCTGGAATAAAGCATTCATAAATACCAGAGGTATCTAACACTTTCATGGGATTTGCCTCCGGGTCCCATCCGTTAAAATCGCCTACCACGCTGACAGAGACAGCATGAGGAGCCCATACAGCAAAATAAAATCCATCTTTTCCCTTCAGCTTTACAGGATGAGCTCCCAGTTTCTCATAGATTTCATAATGAGTTCCCTGGCCAAACAGATACCGGTCCATCTCACTGATCAAACCGGTTCCGGTTATTTTTTGATTGTTTTTGCCAGCCATAACTATTGATCCTCCCTGATTTTCAGAACAACCCCTTCGTTGCCTGGTAATGTAATAGAAAGTCTTCCGTCTTTTATAGGAATGATGGAACCATCCATCAGATTTTCAGCTGTTTCTGCTGTAATTGGGACTGGTATGGACAGGCTGCTCTCCTGATCGTCATTGTTTACAGCTGTGATGGCAGCCGAGCCTTTTGCGTGACGGGCAAAAGCATATTGCCGGTTGGTCAGCAGCAGTTCCTGATAGCGCCCACAGGCATATTCCGGATGATTACTGTGGATTTGTGACAGCTTTGTGATCCAGTCAGTCAATTCACAATGAAGCTTTTTCCGGTCTGCAATGGGAATGGCCGGACGCAGCTCCACATCGCTGTATTTGGTCCGCATCCCCTCTATGGCCCATTCTCCGCCATAGTAGATGGAGGGGATGCCGGGAAGCGTAAATAAAAGAAGGTAAGCCAGAGGAAGGTGTTCCTTCTTCAGAAGCTTGCTGGCAATCCGGTTTTCATCATGATTATCCACAAAGGTATAAAGCTTTGTGCCAATCGCCTCCAGACGCCGTACATTGTGGGCAATCTCAAAGAAATTATGGTCATTGAGTCCGGAGTATAAGCTTTTGTGAAGCTCGTAGTTTGTGACAGAATGGAGCATTTCTTCATTTACCCAGCGGGCATAATCCCCATGAATCACCTCGCCCATCAGCCAGAAATCTTTTTTCATAGAAGAGGTTTCACGGCGAAGGTCTTTCATAAAGGTAAAATCCAGCACATTGGCACAATCCAGACGGATGCCGTCAATGTGGAATGTGTCGATCCAGTAGCGGATGGTATCAAACAGGAATTGCTTCACATCAGGATTTTGCAAATTCAGGCAAGGCAATTCAAAATGTCCCTGCCATGCTTCATAGCCAAAGGGATCTCCCAAAGGGCTTTGCCAGTCAAAATTAATGCCTTTATACCAGCTTTTGTAGGGAGAATCCCATTTTTTCTGCTGAATATCCTCAAAAGCAAAAAACTCCCGTCCTGTATGGTTGAAAACACCATCCACCACCACATAGATTCCTGCTTTATGGCAGAGATCAACAAAATGGATAAAGTCTTCATTGGTTCCCAGGCGCGTATCAACAAGTCGGTAATCGCGGGTATCATAGCCGTGGGAAGAAGATTCAAAAAGAGGACCGATATAAATTGCAGTGCAGCCCAGGCTTTTCATATGAGGAACCCATTCATTCAGTTCTTCAAAGCGGGTTTTAGCTGCAGTCTGTGTGTTGTCTTGTGTTTGTCTCGGATTCTCCTTTGGTGCGCCGGTCATTCCCAGCGGATACATGTGGTAAAATACTGCTTCCTCGTACCAGGTACTCATACGTTCAGTCCTCCTGCTAGTGTCACTTATGATGATAATTGCTTAAAGCTCTTCCAAAAGCTTGAAGCGCCGAAGCAGGAACTGATACCTTAGCTGGGCTGCCTTCAATTCGTAAATATAGCAGTCAATCAGCGTTGGGTCCACCACCTGTTCAAAGTGGTTCCGGGCAGATTCGATCTTATTTTTTGTTCGATCAATCTCCTCCATCAGTTCCAGATTTTCTGGTGGAACGGTGTGTCTTCTTTTCATAAAATGTCCTGTTTTCACTTTTCCCTCATTTCTGATGCGCTTGCTTGCGTCATCCAGGCAGATCAGGAGGAATTGTCTCCAAGCCTCTGTCTCCTGTTTTGTTTAGTCTGTATGATTATAGTATTTTCCGAAAATGGAAGCTTATGCAGGGATTGTGAAAAAATGTCACTGGTCAGGCCATTATTCTGGTGATAAAACCTGTTCCACCATGAAGCCGAGCTTCATCAAACGCTGGGTGCATTCCCGAAGCGTCAGCTGATAAAAATTGGAAGTTCCGGACTCCCGGACTTTCACTAATCCTGAATTTTTTAAAATTTTCAGGTGATGGGAGATGGCAGGCCGGGAAAGGCCAAGCTGTCTTGTAATCTCATTAACATTCAGTCCGTCCCGGTTGCCGCTTTGAACAGCATGGCTTAGGACTTCAATAATATTCAGACGCATCTCATCTCCCAGGGCTATAAAGAGCGGCATACAGTCATGGAAATAAGCTTCTACTTCCTTGCTGCTAACAGAGGTTTCGCAATCTGCCATAAAGATTCTCCTTGGTTTAAAAATTTAAACTGAAATCATTCTATCACTAAATCCAAGTAACGTCAACTAAAAATAAAAAGGGAAAAAAGAAAATTTTAGAGAGATTGCATAAAAGAAATGTTTATTGTATACATGAAAAGAATTGAAAAAAAGTATTGACAGATTGGAAAAGAATGTGCATAATAAAGAAAATCAATGCACCGTTCTGAGTGCAGAAGATCTGATTTTGCTGGCTGATCTGGTGGGAGACATTCACTTCTTCCGGACAGTGTATGCCGTATCGGCAGATGATTTCAGTGCTTTTTGAATTTGAAGAGTTTGAATGTGTGGAGGTGGTGCGGATTGGGTGTCTTTTGATTTTGGAACAGTGAGAATCAGGAAGAAAGAATTTTTGGGATAAAGGGGATGAGTGTATCAGTACAGGATTATTGTGTATCGTTTTGGCAGGAGCGGCCTGGATGGATGCCTTAAAGGGGAAGATTCCCAACAGGTGGCTGCTTGTGGGAGCGCTGGCAGGAGTGTGGTGCCGGGGAAAGGATTTTTTACCTGCTGCTGTGGTTATGTTGATTTTGACCTTTTTTCTGTTTCGTATGGGGATGATGGGAGCAGGAGATGGGAAGCTGATGGCAGTAATTGCAGGATATTTGGGTATGGATGCAGGAATAGAAGCAATCTTTACCGGAATGGTGATTGGAGCATTGTGGTCTCTGTGCCGTCTGTGGCATGGTCATAGTCTGAAAATACGTCTTATTAATCTTGCAGTTTATTTCTTGCAGATGTTTCAGACAGGAAGAATCTTAAAATATAATCAAACTCCGGAAAAACAGCAGGCATATACAATTCCTTTAGCTGTTTGTATGGCAGGCGGAACTTATCTGTATCTGATTATGTCCGGCGCTGCTGCTTTATGGTCTGGATGGCTGGTTTTCCGGTGAAGATGAAGAAATGAAAGGAAATCCATGAAACGAATTATGGGGGTTTATGATGCAGACCCATATTATGCGGAAAGGTTTGCAGAATTTGCAAACCAGAAGGAAAGGATTCCGTTTACTGTAGTGGCTTTTACCAATCTTTCCAAGGTGGAAGCTTTTACAAAAAAACAGCCCATAGAGATTTTACTGGTGGGCAATGAGGTGGACCCGGAACAGCTTAAGGAGGTAAAAGCAGGGCAGATTCTGCGGCTGAGTGAAAGCCAGGAGAGAATGAGTCCGGATCATTCCACTGTATATAAATATCAGGCGTCAGATGCAGTATTAAGGGAGGTGATGGCTTGTTATCAGGTTCAGCCGGAACAGGCTCCTCTTATGGCAGTGGGAACAAAAAGCGTGGTAATCGGTGTGTATTCTCCAATAAACCGATGCGGAAAAACTGGTTTTTCTCTGACATTAGGACAGGTTATGGCAAAGGAGTGCCAGGTGCTTTTCATCAGCCTGGAGGAACATTCTGGTCTGTCCAGACTTACAGGAACCGTGTATTTGGGAAGCTTATCTGATTTAATCTACTATTACCGCCAGGGGGAATATACTCAGATGCGTTTGGGATCTGTGATTTATAACTGGGGAGGTATGGATTATGTGCCGCCTGCAGTTTATGCGGAGGATTTGGCAGAGATAAGGGGAGAAGAACTGGCAGAATTAATCACACAGATTTCCCAGGATGGAGGATATGACAGAATTATTGTAGATATGGGAACCTTGGGACGGGGAATGGAACCATTGCTGGAGTTATGCCAGGTGATTTATACACCAATCAAGGAGGATTGTGTATCATCGGCAAAGATGGAGTCATGGAAGGATTATCTGAATCGATCTGGACGTTCCTACTTGTGGGAGCGGGTAAAGCTGTTGAAACTGCCGCGTCCCGGGGTAGTCTGGCAGACAGAAAACTATCTGGAACAGCTGCTGTGGGGTGAGATGGGGGATTTTGTCCGAAACCTGTGGAAGGGACAGGGCAAAGGAAACCAATGACAGGAGGGGAAAAGGGAGGCACCAGAATATGGCAGTAGACGGAGCTTTACTGGAAAAGCTGAAGGAACAGATTCGGGGAGAATTACAGAACAGAAGCCGGATTGAAGAGGAGGAACTGAATGCATGTATTCATCAGGTGATTGAGGAAGAAGCAGCAAGATCTTATCTGCCTCTGAAAAAAAAGCTGGAATTAAAAAACCGGCTGTATGACGGGTTCCGCCGCCTGGATATTCTGCAGGAATTGGTGGATGACCCGGAAGTGACAGAGATTATGGTCAATGGAAAGGATCATATTTTTGTAGAAAAGAAAGGGGCAATCTGTAAGTGGGAGCATGGTTTTGAGAGAGAGGAGCAGCTGGAGGATATGATTCAGCAGATTGTCAGCCGGATTAACCGGTCTGTCAATGTTTCTCATCCCATAGCGGACGCCCGTCTGGAAAATGGAGCGCGGGTTCATGTGGTGCTTCCGCCTGTCGCTTTAGACGGACCGGTTGTCACGATCCGAAAATTTCCGGAGGCGATTACTGTGGAGAAGCTTATCAGCTTTGGTTCTTTGACAAAAGAGGCAGCAGAGTTTCTGGAGCAACTGGTAAAGGCAGGGTACAACCTTTTTATCAGCGGAGGCACTGGATCTGGAAAGACGACATTTTTAAATGCCATGTCAGGATTTATTCCTGAGACAGAACGGATTATCACCATAGAAGATTCAGCAGAGCTCCAGATAAGGCAGATTCCCAATCTGGTACGGCTGGAAACCCGCAATGCCAATGCAGAAGGGGAAGGGGCTGTTGAGATCAGTGATTTGATTCGGGCATCTCTGCGAATGCGGCCCAACCGGATTATTGTGGGAGAGGTGAGGGGAAAGGAATGTCTGGATATGCTTCAGGCGTTAAATACCGGACATGCAGGGAGCTTGTCCACTGGCCATGGCAACAGTCCGCGTGATATGTTGTCCCGGTTAGAGACCATGGCCCTAATGGGGGCGGATTTGCCTTTGCCGGCAGTACGCAGCCAGATTGCCTCAGCCATTGATATTCTGGTACATTTGGGAAGATTAAGGGACAGGAGCAGAAGGGTGCTTGAGATTGTGGAGGTGGGAGATTATGCAGAGGGAGAAATACAGCTCAATCCCTTGTTCCGGTTCCAGGAAAGACCAGGAGAAGGAAAGGCTGTCTGCGGGCAGCTGGAAAAGGTCGGAACCCTTCAGGCAGTCGGAAAGCTGCGGTCAGCCGGTTATCTGGTATGATTCTTACCGGCTGAATAAAAAGGAATTTCTGCTTGGATTAGGCAAGGGTGTTGCAGTATGCGGGATTTTAGCTTATACATTTTATCGGAATATTCAGATTTTTTTGTGGATGCTGCCTTTTGCATTTCTTGGGCCGGTATCAGAGCGGAGAAGGCGGATGGAAGAGCGGAAAAAGAAGCTGGCAGAACAGTTTAAAGAAAGCATGATGATTTTGGCATCTTCTTTAAGCGCTGGATTTTCTATTGAAAATGCATTGGCAGCAAGTGTTAAGGAGCTTACTGTGCTGTATGGCCAGGAAGGAATGATTGTTCGGGAATTTTCCTTTATGGTTCAGCAGATTCGGACAAACCGTTCTGTGGAGCGGGTGTTAGAGGATTTTGCCAGACGGAGTGGGCTGGAGGAGGTGTTAAACTTTGCAGAGGTGTTTTCTGTGGCAAAACGAAGCAGCGGAGATGTGGGAGGAATCATGCGCCACACAGCAGAGATCATCCGAGACAAAATGCAGGTTCAGGAGGAGATTATTACAATGACAGCATCACGGCAGTTTGAGCAGAAGATTATGAATATGATTCCTTTTTTTCTTGTGTTTTATATAGAAAGTGCGTCTCCTGGATTTTTTGGACAAATGTATGGAACTGGTTTGGGCAGAATCTTGATGAGCAGCTGTCTGGCAGTGTACCTTATTTCTTATATTCTTGCAAGAAAGATTCTGGATATTGAGGTATGAAAGGTTTATGGGAAAAGAAAAACACAAAAATGTCTGGCTTTTACCAGCTGCTTGTATCCTTGGCAGCCTTGCGCTTTATGGAATCCTTGTTTTAAATGGTAAAGGCTCTGATGAAGTATCAGATGAGAGGCGGATTTACAGAGAAGAGTATGGAGGAGAGGAAAAGATCTACCCCATATGGGTGGAAGGTCTTGAGGAGGAAAGGGTTCCTGTGGAAGTGACCGTAGGGCCTAAGGTTTATTCAGAGGAAGAGGCAGATAAGGTATTTCAGACAATTATGGATACAATGGAAGCCCGAATCCGGGGAGAGAACCCATCTTTAATGGAGATACAAAGGGATTTGTCTCTGCCAGCACAGGTGGAGGAAGGGATTCGTTTAAAATGGTATTCCTCTGATTCAGACATTATTAATTCATCTGGAAAGCTTATGGAGGAGGTGGAAAAGGAACAGGATATTATCTTGTCAGTGGAATTGTCCGCAGGAGATTACCGGCAAAATTATGAGATGCCAATTCGGATACTTCCCCCAAACCGAAGTCAGACAGAGCAGCAGTTAAGGGAATTTTTAAAAGAACTGAACAGGCAGGACATGGAGCAGAGGACACGGCCCTGGCTGGAACTTCCAGAGAGTTTTAATGGAAAGACTTTAAGATATCAGTCAAAAAAAGAGGAGGATTCCAAATCAATTTTATTGATTGGAGTGATTCTGGCAGTTCTTTTGGTGATGCGGGAAAAGAATGAAACAAAACAAAAGAATCAAAAACGAGAGAGGGAGCTTTTGTTAGATTATGCAGATGTTTTATCAAAGCTTATGGTTCTTACAGGCGCTGGTCTTACAGTGCGCAATTCCTGGGAGCGGATGGTCATGGATTATGAGGCTTCCTTAGAGGAGAAGAAAAAGAAACCAAGGGCTGCTTATGAGGAGATGCGCCATACTTATTATCAGATGCAAAGCGGTATGGCAGAGGGGGAGGCTTATCAGGAATTTGGAAGAAGATGCAGGCTGCAGCCTTATTTAAAGCTCAGCGGACTTTTGGAGCAAAACAGAAAATCAGGAACAAAAAACATGCGGGGAATTTTACAGGCAGAAATGGCAGATGCACTGGAACAGAGAAAAAATCTGGCACGCCGCCTGGGAGAGGAAGCAGGAACCCGGCTTTTACTTCCATTGTTTCTGATGCTGGGAATTGTTATGGTGATGATTATGGTTCCGGCTATGATGACCATGGGTTGAAATGAATAAATAAAAAATAAAAATCAGGAGGATTAGAATGAGAAACCAGATGAAGGAAGTAATGGCTTTTTTACAGCAAGAGGACGGAGTAGGTGTAATTGAGGTGGTATTGATTCTGGTGGTGTTAATTGGGCTGGTTATTGTTTTCAAGGGTCAGATTAATAAGCTTTTGGATGATATTTTCAAGCAGATTAACAGTCAGTCAAAGGAAGTATATTAAAGCATGTTTTGATGAGCAATTCTTGTATTATTGATAAACAGTATGAATAAAAGGCAGCAGAAAGGGGACAGGGCAAGTATGAGAGCAGCAAAAGGTCAGGTAACAGTTTTTATCAGTATGGTTATGATGTGCATATTTGCCTTGTTCTGCGGCCTTTTGGAGTCTGCCCGGACTGCAGGGACCAGATGGTATTTGCAGACAGTGGCCTCGTCTTCACTGGATTCGGTGTTCAGCCAGTATCATCGTCAGTTATGGGATACTTATCGTCTTCTTTTTGCTGAGTATGATAAAGAAGATGAGTTGGAGGCAGATTTTGCAGGATTTTTTCAGCCTTATCTGGATGAAAGCAATTGGTATCCGGCAGAGCTTATCAAGGTAAACGTGGAGGAGTGGAAAAAGGCTACAGATGATCAAGGCGTTTATCTGGAAAAGGAAATACTGGATTATATGAAGTATGGAATTTGGGAAATGGATTTTAACATAGATGTTGTTGACGGGTTGTGGGAGAATGCAAAGGAAGCAGGAGCAGTGAAAGAAATTGCCGGAACATACCGGGAACATGCCAGAGATGCCCTGAAGCTGGAAAAAACACTGGAAGCTATCAGTGACAGTCAGCAAAAGCAAATGGAGAGAAGGCAGAAGTGTGCTTCCTGTTTAAGAAATTATGATGGTTCCGGGTTCCGGCGTGCAGCAAAGGATCTGATTCGTGAATTGAAGCGAATGCCTGGATTGGTGAAGGAATATAGAAAACAGGCAGATCAGTTAGAAAAAAAGCTGGGAGAAAGCAGAAAGGTTTTTAATGAAGAAAAGGAAAGCTGTACAGGTCAGGTCAACGGGCAGTTAGAAAAAGAAGTGGAGCAGTTTGAAGCTTATATTGCTCAGGATGGACAGCGCAGAAGGGAAATTGAGCAGCTGGAAGCAATGTCCTATGAACAGATCGAATTAATCGAGGAGGTGATGGAGGAGGCGGAAGATGTGGAACGTATGATTGATGACTGGGAAGAGGAGGAAGATGATGACGGACCTGATTTAAGGGCATTGTGGTCTCCGGTAATCCGCCATTTTGAACAGCTCCAGATTCGTTCCATATCTTTCTCTCATGGGGTAAAGGATAAAAAGACAGAGGGATGGCTGAAACAGGTCCAAAAGCTGTGTCAGTCCGGATTGCTGGAGCTTGTGGTTCCGGATGGAGTAAAGGTGTCAGATGGAAGTCTGGAAACCAGGGAACTGCCGTCTGAAGGCGGAGATATGACGGCCGGAGCCAGAGGAATTTCCCTGGCAGATCATTTGATTATAAATGAGTATTGCGGAAGGTTTTTCCGTAGCTTTCCAACCAAAGCTTCAGAGAATTCAGAGTCTGGCGAGACATTTTTTACACCGGGAATAGAAGGTGAAGGCGGGCTGGCTTATGAGCTGGAATACCTGATTGGCGGAAAAAAGCTGGATGAGGACAATCTTGCCAGTGTGGTCAGCCGTCTTTTAGCAATCCGGGAAGGATTGAATATGATTCATATTTTATCAGACAGTAAAAAGAGACAGGAAGCACAAAATCTGGCTCTTTTGATTACCGGAGTGGCAGGATTGTCTCCATTGGTGTTTCTTACTGCATTTTTCATTATGTCTATATGGGCATTGGGAGAATCTCTCATGGATGTTCGCGGCCTTTTGGCAGGCAGGAAAGTAATGATATTGAAAGCAGTCGAAGACTGGACTCTTACTTTGGATGAACTTGTGACTATGGGAAGAGAAGGAGAGTTTGGAACCGGAGGAGGAGAGAAAGGATTATCTTATGTTTCATGGCTGAAAATCCTGTTGTTTATGGATGAAATTGTATGTCAGGAGTATCGGATGATGGATTTGATTCAGATGAATATTTGCCGTATGCAAAAAAGCTTTCGAATGCGCCGGGGGATATATCAGGTAAAGCTAAGAAATGAACTGGACAGCAAACATGTGTTCTTTTCTTTGGGATTTATGGAAAATCAAAC
>CATLIJ010000048.1 GCA_949948825.1 uncultured Clostridiaceae bacterium | reverse complement strand
GGAGTTCTATGCCCTGATGAAAAAACACGAGGGGAAAATTGCGGCAGTGGTGATGGAGCCTGTCCGAAATGATTATTCTTTGGACGGATTTTTGGAGAAAATCCGGGAGGCGACAAGGAAAGCCGGAATTTTGCTGGTGTTTGATGAAATTACAGCCGGATTCCGGCTGTGTGCCGGGGGAAGCCATAAAGTGCTGGGAGTGGAGCCGGATCTGGCTGTATTTGCCAAAGGAATGACAAATGGTTATCCCTTGTCCGCCATTGTAGGGCGCAAAGAGGTGATGGAGGCGGCCCAGGGAACCTTTATCAGCAGCACCTTTTACACTGAGCGGATTGGTTTGGCTGCGGCGCTGAAAAATATTCAGCTTTACCAGAAATACCAGGTTTGGGAAAAGCAGATGGAATATGGGGAGATGGTTCAGAACGGATGGAAGGAAAAGGCGGCAGAGGCTGGAATCTGTCTGGAAGTAGGAGGAATCGCACCATTAGGGCATTTCAGTATTGCAGGCAAAGAAGATGCCCTTGTTTACAAGACATTTTTCGTACAGGAAATGTTAAAGCGGGGGTATATTGCTTCTAATGCATTTTATACCTCATATGCCCATTCATCTCAGATCATTGAAGAATATTTGGGCCATGTGGGTGAGGTGTTCCAAAAGATTGCAGAGATAGACCGTAAGAGAGAAAGCGTAAAGCAGCATTTGGAAGGACCTGTGTGCCACAGCGGTTTTGGAAGGCTGAATTGATAAACAGCGCCAGACAATTAGCGCATCCCGTTAAAGGCAGTGTTTTGCAAGCAGAAGGAGACCAGACGAGGAGGCAGGAAATGTTTCATATCTTTGATAAAATACAAAACAATCAGGTTTACTTTATTGCAGAGATGAGTGCAAACCATGGAGGAAGTCTGGAGAACGCTCTGGAAATTGTCCGGCAGTCTGCCAGAGCAGGGGCGGATTGTGTGAAGATCCAGACTTACACAGCAGATTCTATGACCATTGACTGTGATAATCCCTGTTTTCACATAAAAGGTGGTTTGTGGGATGGCTATAAGCTTTATGATTTATATGAAAAAGCTTCCACCCCTTACAGCTGGCAGAAGAGGATCAAAGAGGAATGTGAAAGGTGCGGCGTGGATTTTCTCTCCACGCCGTTTGATTTTGCAGGCGTGGATTTTCTGGAGGAACTTGGGGCAGAAGCCTATAAGATTGCCAGCTTTGAACTGACAGATCTTCCCCTCATCTCATATGCCGCATCTAAGAGAAAACCCATGATTCTTTCCTGTGGGATGGGAAGTCCGGAGGAGATTGGGGAAGCAGTGAATGCCTGTTATCAGGCAGGGAACCGGCAGGTGGTGCTGCTGAAATGCTGCAGTGAATATCCGGCAGACTGGAAGGACATGAATTTGGGGAACATTCCAGATATGAAACAGCGGTTTGGGGTAAATGTGGGGCTTTCGGACCACAGTGAGGGAAGCCTGGGAGCTGTTGTAGGGGCAGTGCTTGGAGCCTGTGTAATTGAAAAACATGTGAAGCTGCCTGAAACCATAAGTGCAGACAGTGATTTCAGTATGGAGATTGCTGAATTTGCCCGGATGGTGGAAGATGTGAAAAATGCGAAATTAATTGCAAAGGGTCCGGATTACAGCCTTTCTGAAAAAGAGAAAAGTTCTCTGGTATTTCGGAGAAGTGTTTTTGCGGTGAAGGATATTCAGGAAGGGGAGCGATTTACCAGGGAGAATATCCGCATCATCCGTCCGGGGGTTGGTGCTGCACCGAAGTATTACGAAATATTGATGGGAAAGACGGCAAAAAGAAAGATTGGTTACGGGGAGCCTGTGGCAGAGAAGGATCTTCAATAATGAAAAACAAATATAAATTCACATCAAAACACCTGCAATACAGAACAATTGAGGAAGAGGATGCTATCATTCTTGTCTCATGGAGGAGTAATTTAGATCTTATACGTTATTATCGAAATTCATCCCCCATTACAATCCCGCAGCAAGGGGAACCAGTCATATTTACACGCAAAACATCAGAACAAAGTGAGATACCAGGTGGGCTTTCCCAAAGGCAACTATACGATTATATTCGTATGTTGGATGGAGAGGGGTATTCTTATCACTTAAGAAGTCTGTTTTATAGTCCGTCTTCCAGTGAGTATGCAGCATGAATCATATATACTCACTGAAGACAAGGCGTCTGTATTTAAGAGAAATTGAATACAAGGATGCCGGGACTATTGTGGAATGGCGTTCCAAACCAGAGAATTATCAATACTTTTTCAATCCAAAACCCATTACCATACAGGAACATATAAAATGGTTTTTGGACGTTTATCAGAAGGATTTGGATCGGCTGGACTGGATGTGCTTTCGAAAAGAAGAGGAAGAAGCAATTGGAGTTTTTGGAATCCGAAGGAGGAAAGCCGATTCAACAGGCTGTGAAACCGAAATCAGTTATCTGCTGGACCAGAAGGCTCAGCATTTGGGATATGGCAAAGAGGCAATCACAGCATTGCAGCAATGGGCGGTGATTCATTGGAATACCACAGTTTTTTTGGCAGCAGTTCACAGGGAAAATGAGTCTTCTAAAAGATTTGCAGAAAAGCTCGGTTTTTCTTTACAGAAAGCCAGCGGAAATTTTTTAATTTATCAGAGGTTCGTATGATTCTATTTCGTGCAGACGGCAACAATAAAATCGGATCTGGCCACATTATGCGCTGCCTGTCCATAGCAGAGGCAGCAAGAAGGCAGGGACATGACTGTGCATTTGTCACAGCAGACGAAAGCTTCAGAGAGCAGATTATTAGCAGAGGATTTCCCTGCACAGTGCTGAACACAGACTATGAAAAAATGGAGCAGGAAACTCAAATATTGGATTCCATTTTAAAGAAACTGTCTCCAAAGATGGTTTTGGTGGACAGCTATTTTGTCACAAATTCCTATTTATCTAAACTGTCTCAAAGGATTCCGGTTGCTTACATGGATGATTTAGGAGCAGAAGCTTTTCCAGTCCGTTTTTTGATTAATTATAATCTGTATGCAGAGGAGAAAGAATATAAAAAATTATATAAGACAGTATCTGTAAAGCCCTGGAAATTGTTTTTAGGCGGAAAATATATTCCTTTAAGACAGGAATTTCAGAACCATCCATTCAGAGAGCAGCGAAAAAATGTAAAAAACGTATTGATTTCCACTGGAGGGGCAGATCATGAACATGTGGCTGTAAGATTGATGACCCATCTTTTGCAAAACCCTCATGCTTGTTATCAAAAATATCAGTTTCATTTTGTCATAGGCGCGGCAAACCAGGATCAATCTCAAATCTATAGTCTGTCAAAGAATCAAAACAACCGAATCCTGCATGAACATGTAAGCAATATGTATGAATTAATGGCTGGGTGCGATCTGGCTCTTTCGGCGGCCGGAAGCACTATGTATGAACTGTGTGCCAGCAGCGTGCCAATTGTAACCTATATTCTGGCGGATAATCAAATCAAAATTGCCGAATGCTTTGACAGACAGAACATGGCTCGTTATGCGGGAGATGTGCGCGCAGATAAAGATTTTTGCAAAAATATATTTGAATTGATACATGAACTTGACAATGACTTCAATCAGCGAATCCGGATGGCTGAGAAGGCATATGAAACCGTTGACGGGAGCGGGGCGGATCGGTTGGTGAAGGAGCTGGCCGATTGGCTTGATAAATGAGCAGATAAAATAAAAAGGAGTTCATATGAAAGACTGTTTTTGCTGAATAATGCATCAGGGTCATCTTTTTAGAAGTATGCACAGAAATACGAGAATTTCTATCACATTCTATTACATTTAATTTCATTAAGGAATTGTCTGAACGATTACAAAAAAGTTTAGGAGGTTAAAGTATGAATTTGAAAATTTTAATCGTTCAGCTGCAGTTCTGTTTGCCAGCGCTGTGGCATCATAAATTCTCTTGCTAATTTCCCACAATTATGCTATCATATATTTTATCTGTAAGAATCGCCGGAAGGTAGTTTGTTCTTTTTTCGAAATCATTGTATACAGGGGGCTTCACGGTTATTTACAGAAAGTAACTGGGTTTGTTTGACATACACATACCCTGCAACCTCTGGGCGGCCATGCTGTGTTTTGCAGTCATTTCATACCACACAGGAGGTACAGATGAAGCCACTTAAAAAGATTATCAGCTGGTATATGAATCTGATTACATTCATCCTGATTTCCTTTTTGACAATTGTTATTGTCTGCTTTCAGATAGCGGATACACATCGGCAGGCGTACAATGACGCCATGATAACATTTCAGCAGATTGAGCAGGTTTTGGAACAGAATAATTCTGAACTGGAGGAAATCAGCGAGGAATACCGGCAGACCTGTTTGCACAATGCCGAGGCAATCGCGTATCTGATCCAGGACAAGCCTTCTGTCCGGTACAGCGTTGACGAGCTTAGACGGATTGCGGTTTTTATGGAAGTAGATGAAATCCATATTTTTGATAAGACTGGACGCATTTATGCCGGAACTCACCCGGAGTATTATGATTATACCTTTGATTCCGGTGAACAGATGATGTTCTTTAAACCAATGCTGACAGATAAATCCCTAAAATTGGTGCAGGATATTATGCCTAATGTGGCGGAAGCAAAGCTGATGCAGTATTCAGCTCTGTGGAGCGCTGATGAAAGCTTTATTGTTCAGGTGGGGATGTCCCCTGTCAGCGTGATGAAAGTAACGCAGAAAAATGAACTTTCCTACATATTTTCCTTGTTTCGGGTGAATCGGGAGGCAAGCTATTACGCCATTGACCGAAAGAGCGGAGAGATTATCGGTTCCACAGAGTTAGATTGTGTACATAAAAATATTGAGGAGATTGGTCTTGGCCTCAACGACATTGCCAGTCAATCAAAGGCATTCCGTGCGACGGTTAATGGTCAGGACTCTCTCTGTGTGTTCAAGTCCATTGATTCCAATTATATTGGACGCATTGTTACGAATCGTGTGCTCTATGAGTGGATTATGCTGAATACAGTTGTACTTTTTATATGCCTGGTTATAATTGCCGTAGTTCTTATGTATGCTGTGATTGGATATATGAATCATTATGTTGTGAAGGATATTTACCGTATCAATAAAAAGCTTCATGCTATTGCTGACGGAAATCTTGATGAGGTTATTGATATTCAGAGCAGTACGGAATTTTCCCAGCTGAGCGGTGATATTAACCGAATGAAAAAACGTCTTCTGGATAACAGCCAGAGAATGTCTTATGTGCTCAGCAAAACGAATATGTATATTGGTGTGTATGAATACAATGAACATATGGGGCGGGTCTGCTTTACAGAGCATGTACCACAGATTTTGGGACTTAGCGCGGAAAAGGCGAGACAAGTATCCTGCGATTATCAAAGGTTCAAAGAGCTTCTTTCCCATCTTCGCAGCCATCCTTTTGGTGACGAAGCAAATGTTTTTGAGCTGGATGAACGCTATATTAAGCTTGAGGAAATCTCTGAGAACAATGATATTTTTGGTGTTCTTATTGATGTGACTGAAAATATATTAAAACGTCTTCAGATTGAACGGGAGAGGGATTATGACCTTTTAACCGGACTGTATAACCGCCGGGGGATGGAAAGCTTTCTTGCTTCCTGCTTCCAAAAGCCAGAGGAGCTTGGAAAGAGCGCTCTTGTGATGATCGACGCAGATAACTTAAAGGTAGTTAATGATACATACGGCCACGAGGGAGGGGATGCTTATTTAAAGGAGCTTGCATGTCTTCTCAAAAAATTTGCGCCGGATCACAGCGTTGCGGCCAGACTGGGTGGTGATGAATTTGTCTTGTTTCTATACCAGTATCCAGCGGAGGAAGAGCTGTTTGACACTGTCAGGGCGCTGGAATTGCTTCAGAATAATAGCCGTGCTTGTCTGAAGGAGGATTTGTATGTCCCTCTTGGCTTTTCCTTTGGCTGCTGTCTGACGGAAGGCCATACAGATTACCAGACATTGTTAAAAGAGGCGGATGAGAAAATGTACGAGAATAAAAAGTCCCGCAAGTCCAGAACCTCTGACTGATGAATGGCTGCCCCCCTTTACTTTTTCCTGACAATCTGCTAAAATGAGCAAATGGAGCAGTGCCGTGAAGTAGAATGGACATGATCCTGCATCGGTTTCTCAGCGTTAGTTTCTTCTAAAGAGGAAGCTAACGCTTTTGGCGCGTTGTTTCATATTTGAAAAAGGAAAGGGCAAAGAAATGTATATCATAGCAGGGCTTGGCAATCCGACCAAAGAGTACGAGAATACAAGACATAATGTGGGCTTTGCGGTGATTGACCAGCTGGCAGAGAAGTATAATATAGATGTCAGTGAGCGGAAGCACCGGGCATTTTGCGGAAAAGGAGTGATTGAGGGGCAGAAGGTGCTGCTGATCAAACCACAGACCTTTATGAATCTCAGTGGGGAAAGCATACGGTCTGCAGCAGATTATTATAAGATTACACCAGAAGACCTGATTGTGATTTATGATGATATCAGCCTGGAGCCGGGGCAGCTGCGGATTCGGAAAAAGGGAAGTGCCGGGGGACATAATGGGATTAAGAATATTATTGCTCATTTGGGTACTCAGGAGTTTCCCAGGATTAAGGTGGGAGTCGGGGAGAAGCCGCCCCGGATGGATTTAAAGGATTATGTGCTCAGTCGGTTTACCAGGGGAGAGCAGGAGCGGATGGAGGAGGCATTTGGGGAAGCGGCAGAGGCAGCGGTGATGATGCTTGTGGAAGGGCCGGACCGGGCTATGAATCATTTTAATACAAAGAAGAAAGAGGCAGAGCCAGTTTAACAGAAAGAGATTGAGAAAAACTGAAAATAGTCAGGACAGAGAGGGGAAAGCTATGAGCAGGATTTTTTCCAATCCGCTGGCAGAGCTGATTGAATTTGAGGAAATGAACCAGGAGCTGGAGGCGGGAAGAGGACCGGTTCAGGTCAGCGGCTGCATGGATTCTCAAAAGGTGCATTTGATTCAGGAGGTTGTACAGAACATTTCCTGGAAACTGGTAGTAACATATGATGATTCCAGGGCGCGGGAGATCTATGAGGATTTTGGATGCTTCCGGCAGGATGTGTGGCTGTATCCAGCTAAGGATCTGCTGTTTTACAGTGCGGATATTCATGGAAACCTTCTGACCAGACAGCGACTGCAGGTTTTGCGCCATCTGATGGAGGACGAAACCGGAGTGGTAGTGACTACCATGGACGGACTGATGGATCATCTGCTTCCCTTAAGTCAGATTCAGAGCCAGATTACAGAGATTCATATGGGGCAGGAGCTGAATCTGGATGAGTGGAAAGATCGGCTGTCTGAGATGGGATATGAAAGAACCGGACAGGTGGACGGTATGGGGCAGTTTTCCATTCGCGGAGGGATTCTGGATGTTTTTCCACTTACCGAAGAGCTGCCAATCCGGATAGAGCTGTGGGATACAGAGGTAGATTCCATCCGCACATTTGATCCGGAGAGCCAGCGTTCGGTGGAGCAGCTGAATGAGATTGTCCTGTATCCTGCGGTGGAGATTGTGCTGACCAGGGAGCAGCGGCAGGAGGGGGCTAAGCGGCTTCGGGAGGAAGCAGCAGCTTCTGTGGAAAAGCTAAAAAAGCAAATGCTCACAGAGGAGGCATTCCGGCTGGCTGGAATTGTGCAGGAGCTGGCAGAGGGAGTGGAGGAAGGCTGGAAGGTAAGCGGGCTGGACGGATATCTGTCCTATTTTAACAGTGAAACCGTGTCCTTTCTGGATTATTTCCACGGAAAATCTGCAATGGTGGTGTTGGATGAGCCTGCCAGACTGCGGGAAAAGGGAGAGGCAGTAGAACTGGAATTCAGGGAGAGTATGTCTCATCGGCTGGAAAAGGGATATCTTCTGCCCGGACAGATTGATTTGCTGTATACAACAAAGGAACTGCTGGCGCGGACACAGAAGAAGAATACCTTATATCTGACCGGACTGGAGCAGCGGCTGGCTGGCATGACCGTGAAAAATCAGTACCGGATTCATGTGAAAAATGTGAACTCTTATCAGAATACCTTTGAGATGCTGCTTCAGGACCTGCAGCGGTGGAAAAAGGAGAATTACCGGGTGATCTTGCTTTCCGGCTCCAGGACCCGCACCAGCCGTCTGGCGGGGGATTTAAGAGAGTACGGTTTGCGGGCCTTCTGTCCGGATAATGAGGAGAGGCAGGTACAGCCAGGGGAGATTCTGGTGATCTACGGAAATCTTCATCGGGGATTTGAATATCCACAGATTAAATTTGTGGTAATCACGGAAGGGGACATGTTTGGCACAGAGAAGAAGAAGCGGAAGCGAAAGAAGACCTCTTATGAAGGCAGCAGGATTCAAAGCTTTTCGGATCTGGCAGTAGGTGATTATATTATCCATGAAGAACACGGCCTGGGAATTTACCGGGGAATTGAAAAAATTGAGCGGGACCGGGTGATCAAGGATTATCTGAAGCTTGAGTATGCAGACGGCGGAACCTTGTATCTGCCGGCTACCCGGCTGGACGGAATCCAGAAATATGCAGGGGCAGATGCCAAAGCGCCGAAGCTTAATAAGCTGGGGGGAGACCAGTGGAAGAAGACCCGGAGCCGGGTGAAGAGTGCGGTAAAGGAAATTGCCAGAGATTTGGTGCAATTGTATGCAGCCAGACAGAACAAAGCTGGATTTCAGTATGGGCCGGATACAGTGTGGCAGCGGGAGTTTGAGGAGCTGTTTCCATATGAGGAGACAGATGACCAGATGGAAGCCATTGAAGCAGCCAAAAGAGACATGGAAAGCAAACGGATCATGGACCGGCTGATCTGCGGAGATGTGGGCTATGGCAAGACCGAGGTGGCGCTGCGGGCTGCCTTTAAGGCAGTTCAGGAGAGCAAACAGGTGGTGTATCTGGTTCCCACAACGATTCTTGCCCAACAGCATTACAATACCTTTCTTCAGAGAATGAAGGATTTTCCTGTGCGGGTGGATCTGATGTCCCGGTTCCGTACACAGGCTCAGGTAAAGAAGACTCTGGCAGATCTGCAAAAAGGGCTGGTGGACATTGTGATTGGCACCCACCGGGTTTTGTCCAGGGATGTGAAGTTCAAGGATTTGGGACTTCTGATTATTGATGAGGAACAACGGTTCGGCGTGACTCACAAGGAAAAGATCAAGCAGATGAAAGAAAATGTGGATGTGCTGACCTTGACAGCCACGCCAATCCCACGAACATTGCACATGAGTCTGGCAGGGATTCGGGATATGAGCGTGCTGGAGGAACCGCCGGTGGACCGGCTTCCCATTCAGACCTATGTGATGGAATACAATGACGAGATGGTTCGGGAAGCCATTAACCGGGAGCTGGCCCGAGACGGACAGGTATATTATGTGTTTAACCGGGTCAAAGGCATTGATGAGATAGCAGCCCATATTCAGGAGCTGGTGAAGGATGCCGTGGTGGTGTATGCTCATGGACAGATGCAGGAACGGCAGCTGGAAAAGATTATGTTTGAGTTTGTAAACGGAGAGATAGATGTGCTGGTATCCACCACAATTATTGAGACAGGTCTGGATATTCCCAATGCCAACACAATGATTATCCATGATGCAGACCGGATGGGACTGTCTCAGCTTTATCAGCTTCGGGGGCGTGTAGGCCGGTCCAACCGAACCTCCTTTGCCTTTCTTATGTACAAGCGGGATAAGCTGCTTCGGGAGGAGGCCGAGAAACGGCTTCAGGCCATTCGGGAATTTACAGAATTAGGGTCAGGGATTAAGATTGCCATGCGGGATCTGGAGATCCGCGGAGCGGGAAATGTACTGGGAGCAGAACAGCATGGCCATATGGAGGCGGTTGGGTATGATCTGTACTGTAAGCTTCTGAATCAGGCAGTACAGGCTCTGCAGGGAAAACGGACTGAGGAAGATGAATTTGAGACTGTGGTGGACTGTGATATTAATGCCTACATTCCCTCCTCCTATATTCGCAATGAATATCAGAAGTTAGATATTTACAAGCGGATTTCCGGCATTGAAAATGAGGAGGAGCATATGGATATGCAGGATGAGCTGATGGACCGGTTCGGCGATTTGCCCAAATCAGTGGAAAACCTTCTTTTGGTGGCCTCCTTAAAAGCCCTGGCTCACCGGGCATATATAACAGAAGTAAAAGTAAACCGGCAGGAGGTCCGAATGACCATGTATGCCAATGCAAAGTTGAATACAGCCGGAATACCGGAGCTGATTCAGAGATACGGAGGAAACCTGCGCTTTCAGACCGGAGATGCATCTTACTTTCATTTTGTAGATAAAAAGAATATTCATAAAGATTGCGGCCCTATGCTGGCAAAAACAAAAGAACTGATTGACCAGATTTTAAGTTTGGCAGAACAGGGAGTCTAGACGTCTGGACTCCCTGTTCTGCTTTTGTGGGTCTCAGGTTCAAAAATCCTCTTGCAGGAAAGCTTCCATCGGATTTTTTGAAGTTGGGACCCTGGTATAACTCGATTTAAATAACCTTGTGACTCATGCATACTGATCCACTTGCTGTCCCAGCCCTGCAATGAGAGCCGAATCGTTGGGAACAGCCGGATCATCCGGATTTTCCGGTGCATCTGTTTTCTTCTTTTTTTCCTCCTTCTTTTTCAGCTCCTGGATCTGCTGCTTTACAGCCTGAATCTCCTGCTCCAGCTTTCTTGCCTTGTCCTGATCCTTGTTTTCAACTGCTTTTTTCTTCTCTTGATTCAGCCTCTGAAGTTTTCGCTCCAGGGCTGCTATCCGGGGATTTTGGCCGGAAGAACCAGAACTGCCAGATATATTTTGGGCTGACAGTAACTCGGGAGAAATTCCATTGATACTCATATACTCGCCTCCTTTTTTCTGTCAGTATAATGGATTTACAGCGCCCTTTCAATCAGTTTGGTGTGAATGGAGGTTTATTTGATATGAATAAAAGACTCAGCCGGAACTCTCCCTCTTCCATGGAAAGTTTGACTGTACCGTTATATTTTTCCATGACTGCCCGAATGTTGGAAAGCCCGATTCCTTCTTTTGGCGGTTTCACCAGATCCAGGGAGCAGGAATTTGTCATAGTAAGAAGAAAGAAATTCCCCTTTTGTTTTCCCCAGATCTGAAGATAGCCTTGATCCGGAGGGAGAGAACGGGTTGCCTTGATGGCATTGTCCACTCCGTTAGCCAACAAAATGCACCAATCAATATCTGAGATATTCAAAAAGGCCGGTATTTTCAGTTCACATTCCACGTGGATTCCAGCTTGTCTGGCCAGAGAAATCCCATCTTCTCCAGCCATTTGAATGTCCAAAAATAACAAATCAAAGTCCATAGGTCCAGCCAGAAAACTGGCTGAGCTGTAATAGCAGGTAATGGTATGGGACTCTTTTAAAGCCTCCAGCTTTTGGGACACAATTTGCTGCAGACTGCGGCAAAAAGCAAGGTCATCATCACAGATGGAGATTTTGATCATCATTAAGGCTCCTATAAAATATTTTTATTTATTCAGGATAATACATTCCAGACCAGTCAGGTCCAGAATTTCCTCTGTGACAGTTTGAACCAGCTCTTTTGTCAGAACCGTTGTGGTTTTAAGCTGAAGCTGTTTTTTCTGAGGCAGATAAGAAGGATTCTGCCACAGATGGATTCCAAGCTGGCTGCAGACTTTTCTGGCTGTCTCAAAGACTCCGTTTTGGTTGACCGAATCGCTTATTGCAATCCGCCATTGAAGCTGATTGGCCAGCTGGGACAAGAGCTGGCTGTAATGCCTTCCTGCCTCAGGTGAAAGAAAGGCAAGCTCCAGATATTTTCCCATAGAATCAGACCGGATGCTCTTTTTGCAGATTTTATGTCTTTTTCCCTCAAATGCCTGATCCACGCAATACAGAACCATGTTTTGTTCCATGGGCTTTAAGCCGCTTTTTTCTGGAACAAACATCCCCATGTCACTGGCATTCTCCCTGACATTACAGGAAACAGACTGGCTGCTGCCAAAGGAATCTGCCTCTGTCCCATCTCCTGGAAGATACAGCTGCCATCCGGTTTTTTCCAGAAAACGGGAGGCTTTTAAGGTATCCTGTGAATCTCTGTCTGATAATCTTACGATAAATTCCCTGCGCTCCACAAAATAGGAGGTTTTTAGCACACGGTCTCCAAAAAGCTCTGTCAAGAGTGCCATAGCAGCCCCAAAATTCATGGAGGGAGCAAGTTCAATCTGCCATCCGGTCTGCTCAGAAAAGTTTTCTTTTTCTGCATGGAACCTTTCCGGATTCACTGCATCAGGAAAATCAAAATTCAGTAAAACCCTTTTCTCTCCACCATAAAAACTGATTTTTTTCCAGCCCAAAGCGCCAAACTGCTCCTGAATCCGTTCCTCCAGCTGCTGATTTGTCCACTCCTTTGGGGCCAGATTGGCGCATACCTCTTCTTCATTATTGGCATGGAACAGAAAGAGGCGTCTGGAATCTGGAGAAAAGTACGGACTGTTCCGCAGCTGATTCTGCAGTCTTGACAGATCATTGCCAGCAGTTTCCTCCAACATCTCCGAGATGTTTTTTCCAGACCAGATAAAAAGAAGCTGTTCACAGGTCAAAGCTTTTTGAGGATAGTGTTCCCGTACATATTCCCACAAAAGTTGTTCTTCGCCTTCTGTAAGAGA
>CATLIJ010000047.1 GCA_949948825.1 uncultured Clostridiaceae bacterium | reverse complement strand
CTGGAATTTCCGGTGGTGTTTCTTGCTGGCATGGGGAAAAAGTTCAATAAGCAGGATGTGTACGGAAAGCTTCTGATTGATCCGGAGTTAGGCATTGCCACGGATTATCTGGATTTGGAGCATCGGCTGAAGGTGACTACCCTGAAGAAAAATGTGCTGCGCAGGAAGATGGAGCTTGACAATCTGGGGGAGGAGCTGCGGGTGCTGTATGTGGCTATGACACGGGCAAAGGAAAGACTGATTATGACAGGAACTGACCGGCATCTGGCAAAGTCCCTGGAAAAGTTTACAGCAGTGCCTCTTGCCGGCGGACAGGTTCCCTATACGATTCTGGGGTCAGCGGGTTCTTATCTGGACTGGATTCTCATGAGCTTAAGTGACGGGAGAGCCCGGATTCAGATGACAGAGATTTTGCTGGCAGATGTGGTGGGGGAGGAGATGATCCGTCAGGTGAGAGATCTGCGTTCCAAAGAACAGCTGCTCACCCTTGGGCCAGAGGGAGAACCGGAAAATCCATATCAGGAGAAGCTGTTAAGCCGTCTGAATTATCGCTATCCTTATGAGGCAGATATAAGACTTCACACCAAAATGGCTGTGTCAGAGTTAAAAAAACAGGGACAGGGCACAGATGAGGAAGAAAGCCATGTGCTGTTTCCCTGGGAAATCATGTCCTGGGATAAGGAGACAGAGAAAGAAGAAGGCAGATTGGAGGAAAAGGGAGACGGGGCAGAGGATAAGGGACAGGGAAAACAAGAGATTCCTGACATTCGTTTCTTTCTTGAGGCAGCGGTCTCCAGAGATGATTATGGGGCAACCAGGGGAACTGCCTATCACCGGGCTTTAGAGCTTTTGCCATTTTCCCATATGGAGAAGGAGGAGGATGTGCGGCAGTACCTTGCCAGCCTGGTGGAAAAGGAACGGTTTGGAAAAGATAGCCTGGATCTGATTGACTGCAAAGTAATCTGGAGATTCCTTCAGTCTGGTCTTGGAAGAAGAATGATTTTGGCGGAAAAGGAAGGACGGCTTCACAAAGAGCAGCAGTTTGTGGTGGGAATTTCCGCCAGGGACATGGGGGCAGGAGACTCGGATGAGCTGGTGGTGGTACAGGGAATTATTGATGCTTACATGGAGGAGGACGGGCAGCTGATTGTGGTGGATTATAAAACGGATCAGGTTCCCAGCCCCCGGATTCTGACCGAGCGGTATAAGGGACAGCTGGATTATTATGGACGCGCTTTGGAGCAGATGACCGGCAAGGCGGTAAAAGAAAAAATCATTTATTCCCTGTCCATGGGAAGGGAGATGATACTGGAGGATATGGGAGGGCAGACCCAATGAAGATTCTCATTTCACCGGCAAAAAAGATGAGAGAAAATTCGGACATCTTCCCGGCAGATTCTCTGCCCCAGTTTTTGGAGAAGACCCGGATTTTGTGCAGGGAGATTCAGAAATTATCGTTGGAGGAGGCCAGAGCTTTGTGGAAATGCAATGAGAAGCTGGCCAGGATTAATTTTGAACGGTTTGCAGAAATGGATCTGGCAGGAGGGGCTACGCAAGCTCTTCTGGCTTATGAGGGGCTTCAGTATCAGCATATGGCTCCGGTTGTGTTCACCAAAAAAGCAGCAGATTATGTGAGGGAGCATCTGCGGATTCTGTCCGGTTTTTACGGGGTGCTCCGCCCCTTTGACCGGGTGACTGCTTACCGGCTGGAGATGCAGGCTTCCCTGGCAGTGGGAGACAAGAAAAACCTGTATGAGTTTTGGGGAGACCAGCTTTACCAATCGGTTCTGGACGAGGATCGGGTGATGATTAATCTGGCGTCAAAGGAGTATTCTAGGGCAGTGGAAAAATATCTTCAGCCAGAGGATCGGTTCCTCACCCTGATTTTTGGAGAGCTGGCAGATGGGAAAATCCGGCAAAAGGGAACTCTTGCCAAGATGGCCAGAGGAGAGATGGTCCGCTATATGGCTGAGAATCAGGTGGAGGATCTGGAGAAGCTGAAAGCTTTTCAGGCGTTGGGATATGAATATTCAGAGAAATATTCCAGGGAGAACCAGTGGGTGTTTTTGAGTGTAACTTAGGCTGGAAAGCAGGTGTAAGATGTTATCTGAAAAAATATTTTTATGGATAGAAGATCGTAAAGGGAAAGCAAGCTATATTTTTTGGAAAACTCTAATGGAACATTTGATTCCAGAAGTGGTTGTTGAGAGTAAAGGAAATAACAGTGAATTAGTGAAATCGATAAAAGAATTGGAGGATACAAATAAACCGAATTTCAAATCGAACCTTATATTTAGTGCTTGCTAAATGTAGAATCATAACCAATTAAATAAGCACACCTTCACTGGCCCGAATTTCCGACAGCACATGGCAAAAATCCTCAATGTACTCAGGTACACCTCTGGTTTTTGCCATGCACTCTCGAAGATTTATTCTCAGCCAAAGAGTATTTATTAAAATGAATTATACTGGTCCCATTTGGTATGTCTTCATAAAATCACTGGGCTTTTCCCCAAATTCCCGCTTAAATGCCTTGAGAAAATTAGAATAATCGTTAAATCCGCATTCTGTATAAGCTTCCGTCACAGTCTTGCCGTACATCAGCAGATTGCGGGCAATGGTCAGCCTTTTCTTCATAATAAACTGATACAGAGGAAGGCCGGTGAACTGTTTAAACTGGTGGCTTAAATAATATTTGCTCATGTAAAACTGGTCTGCCAGATGGTCTAAATTCAGATCTTCGCTTAAATGGTTATTAATATAGGTAACAATCTGATTAATCTGTTCATTTTCCGTCACATCCTGTTTGGCGGAGTCAGAGATTTCATAGTAGGCCCGACTTAAAAGAACCAGAATTTCCATCACTGCAGCATAGGCTCTGACCCGGTTGCCCAGCTTGTTGCCTGTGCGTTCCTGTTCAATGGTAAGGCAGGCGGACTGGATGCTTTGCAGCTGGGCGTCATTGGGTCGGAACAGGCGGTAATTCCGGTTGGAGGCATCCTGAAAGCAGGCGGTCAGGTCCTCCCCGATATCCCTCAGTCCGTCAAAGAAGTCATGTCCCAGCCACAAAATAATCCGCTCATAGGGCTGCTTGGAGGGAGTGATCTCCGGGCGGTGGATGTCTTTGTTGTTGGTCAAAAGAATATCTCCGGAGCGAAGCTTGTAGGTGCGGCCTTCTATAATGTAATTGACGCTGCCGGAAATAAAAATATAAATCTCATAAAAAGCATGCTGGTGGAAGTCAATGGTAAGGGGGTCTTCGTTGCGGTAATGATGATATTCGTAAAAACGTTCCGCCATGCTCTGGCGATGGGTAAATTCTTCGGTATACATATTTCACAAAAAACCTCTCATTTCTTTCCTTTTTCTGTATTATACAGCAAGATTTACCACATTTCAAGAAGAATGTACCAAGTAAAAATGATGGAAAAATGCTATAATTCAGATATGAAAATCATTGTACATGAACAAAACAGGAAAGGAGCGAAATGGTATGAAAGGAGTTTACAGGGTTCTGTCCCTTTCTCTTGGGGCAGTACTTGTGGCATCAGCTCTTACAGGCTGTCAGGGAGCAGGAGACGGCAGGCGGATTGTGCGGATTGGGCATAATCAGGCTACGGACCATCCGACCCATGTGGCGCTGCTGGAGTTTGAGAGCTATGTGGAGAGTAAGCTGGGAGACCGGTACAATGTGGAAGTGTATCCCAGTGAATTGTTAGGCTCTCAGACAGATATGGTGCAGCTGACGCAAACAGGGGCCATTGATTTTTGTGTGGCAAGCAACTCAATTCTGGAGACATTTTCGGATAACTACACACTTTTTAATATGCCCTATCTGTTTGCCTCTGCTGAGGCTTATCATGCTTCCATGGATGATGAAAACATTACCGGACCGATTTTTGATTCCACGAAAAAAGCCGGATTTGAGGCAGTGACCTGGATTGATGCGGGAACCAGGAATTTTTATACGGTTTCCACTCCCATTCAGTCTCCGGCAGATTTGAAGGGCTTAAAAATCCGTGTGCAGCAGTCCCCGACCAATGTGGAGATGATGCGGCTACTGGGCGGTTCTGCCACTCCCATGGGCTTTGGCGAGGTTTATACAGCTCTTCAGTCAAAAATCATTGATGGGGCGGAGAATAATGAGATGGCTCTCACCTCCAATGGACATGGAGATGTGTGTAAGTATTATTCCTATGACATGCACCAGATGATTCCGGATATTCTCATTGGAAACTGTGCGTTTCTGGATGGGCTTTCCCCGGAGGACCGGGCAGTGTTTGAGGAGGGCTTCCGGATTGTCAATCAGGTGGAGCGGCAGGAGTGGACCAAGGCAGTGGAGGCGGCAAAGAACAAGGCGGAAAAGGAACAGGGAGTCCAGTTCCTTTACCCGGACACAGCGCCGTTTCAGGAGATCTGCATTCCCATGCATCAGACCGTATTGGGGCAGTATCCGGATTTGAAGCCGTTTTATGATGCCATTCAGGTACATAATAAGAATTTCGCTTCAGGAGATAAGGAAGGGGGAGCTGGTGAATGAATAAACTTCGCGAGATTTTGACACAATTGTTAAATGTGCTGGCAGGCGTGAGCTTTCTGGTCATGGTTGTGCTGACCTGCTGGCAGGTGCTGACCCGTTATGTCCTGAACAATCCTTCCTCCTGGTCTGAGGAGTTGGTATCCTATATGTTTGCCTGGATGAGCCTGCTGGGCGCATCTCTGGTGACAGCAGAGCGGGGCCATATGAATATTCCGATTCTGGTGGAAAAATGCGGACCTGCCATGGAGCGGTTCTTCCTCTGCCTTGCTGAGGTGATTGCTTTTCTGTTCTCTGCTGTTATTCTGGCTTACGGCGGATTTCAGATTGCCAATCTGGCCATGGGGCAGATGACCTCCTCCTTAGGAGTTCCCATTGGGGTGTTCTATGTGGTGCTTCCTCTGTGCGGCATTTTGAATATGGTTTATACTTTGCTGAATATTGCAGATATTTTAAAGAAGAAGGAGGGGACAGCGTAAATGGCAATTCAATCTTTGTTTTTAATTTTATTTGTCCTGTTAGTGCTTTTGGTGCTGGGAGTTCCCATTTCCTATTCCATTGGCATTTCCTCCCTTGTGGTGATTCTTCAGACAGTTCCTCTTGATGTATCTGTGGTGACTGCAGCTCAGAGAACCTTTGTGGGCATGAGCAAATTCAGCCTGACCGCCATTCCGTTTTTCATCCTGGCGGGAAACCTGATGAACCAGGGAGGAATTGCAAAGCGTCTGGTGGATTTTGTTATGGCGATTCTGGGAAAGCTTCCCGGTGCCCTTTTAGTGACCAATGCAGGGGCCAATGCCCTGTTTGGGGCTATCTCCGGCTCTGCTTCTGCAGCTGCCGCGGCAGTGGGAAGCATGGTAAAGGAGGGAGAGGAGCAGCAGGGCTATGACCGGGGGCTGTGTGCGGCAACCAATGGAGCCTCCGCTCCGTCCGGCCTTTTGATTCCCCCGTCCAATGCTTTGATTACCTATTCCCTTGCCTCCGGAGGAACCTCTGTGGCAGCCTTGTTTCTGGCTGGGTATGTGCCGGGAATTTTGTGGGCAGTGTGCTGTATGATTGTTGGCATTATCCTGGCAAAACGCAAGGGGTATGCAGGGGCAGCAGGAAAGTATGACTGGAAAAACCTTGGGGTCTGCACCCTTCAGGCCCTTCCTGCCCTGTCTCTGATTATTGTGGTAATCGGCGGAATCGTGGGAGGAATCTTCACAGCCACAGAAGGGTCTGCCATCGCAGTGGTTTATGCTCTGGTCCTTGGGATTCTTTACCGGAACATTACAGTGAAATCCTTCTGGAAGATTGTGGTGGACAGCGCGAAGATGAGCGGCATGGTAGTGTTCCTCATCGGTGTGTCCAACATCCTTGGCTGGGTTATGGCATTTTTGCAGATTCCCCAGGCCGTGTCAGCCGCTCTTCTCGGGCTGACGGACAATTACATCATTATCCTGCTGATCATGAATATTATTTTGCTGATTGCAGGCACTTTTATGGATGTAACTCCCGCAATTTTGATCTTTACCCCCCTGTTTCTTCCGATTGTGAAAAGTTTTGGCATGAACCCCATTCACTTTGGATTGATTTTAGTGTATAATCTTTGTATCGGCAATATTACGCCGCCAGTGGGGAACACCTTGTTTGTGGCCATTAAAGTGGGGGACAGCACTCTGGCAAAGACCATTCCTTATATGGTCTGGTATTATATAGCCATCTTAACCGGGCTTATGCTGGTTACTTATGTGCCGTTTTTAAGCATGGGACTTCCTATGATGGCTGGTCTGGCATAAGAGAAAGCCAAAAAAAGAAAGGAGAATATTTTTTATGCAAATGACGTTTCGTTGGTATGGGGAAGGGAATGACAGCATTACTCCCCAGGACATCAAGCAGATTCCGGGTGTGACCGGGCTTGTGTGGGCCCTGCATCACAAGCAGGCCGGCGAAGTGTGGACCGTGGAGGAGATTGAAGAGGTCCGCAAGCAGATTGAAGGCGCAGGCTTTAACATGGACGTGGTGGAAAGCGTAAATGTCCATGATGACATTAAGATCGGCCTGCCCACCAGAGATCAGTATATTGAGAATTACAAGGAGACGCTGCGCAACCTGTCCAAGTTTGGCGTGAAGGTGGTAACATACAACTTTATGCCAGTGTTTGACTGGACCCGCACAGATTTGTTCCATCCCATGGGAGATGGCTCCACAGCCCTGTTCTATGAGAAGGCCAAGATCCATGAGGACTACAAGGAGATGGCCAAGTATATCCTGGACAATCTGAATGGTATGACTTTCCCAGGCTGGGAGCCGGAGCGTATGGCCCAGCTGGACGAGCTTTTTGAGAAGTACCGTCCGGTTACAAAGGAAAAGCTGTGGGAGAACCTGAAGTATTTCCTGGAAGCCATTATGCCTACCTGCCACGAGACCGGAATCAAGATGGCCATTCATCAGGATGATCCGCCGTGGGATATTTTTGGTCTGCCCCGTCTTCTGGTGGACAAGGAGGCCATTGGCCGTTTCCTGTCCCTGGTAGATGATGATCACAACTGCCTGTGCCTGTGTTCTGGTTCCCTGGGAGCAAATCCCAACAATAATGTGGCGGATATTATCCGGAGTTACTGTGACCGGATTGCCTTTGCCCACATCCGCAATGTGAAGCATTTTGACAATGGCGACTTCACAGAAGCCTCTCACCGGGACTGCGATGGAGATACGGGAATTCTGGAGATTATGAAAGCATACCATGATTGCGGTTACAAGGGATATGCAAGACCAGATCACGGAAGACATCTTTGGGGTGAAAAGTGCCGTCCTGGATATGGACTTTATGACCGTGCCCTTGGCATTATGTATCTGTGGGGCTGCTGGGATATGCTGGAGAAGCTGGAAAAGTAAAAGCAGTAAGAGTAGAGGTCCTAAGGCGCTGATTTTTAAGCGCCTTAGGATTTGCCCGAACTGTTACCCGGCGGGAAAAAAGGATTATTTTGGAGCGAAAAAATTGTTGACAAATGTCCGGGTACGTGGTAGTATATAGGAGTTGTTACAAGATAATTGAATAGGGGAATAGTTCAATGGTAGAGCAGCGGTCTCCAAAACCGCAAATGGGGGTTCGAGCCCCTCTTCCCCTGCTTAGAAAAGAGCCGAGATTCTTCAGTGAGAGGATTTCGGTTTTTTTATGTTTTTGTGAACCAATATCATTTAGAAACTGTTAAGAATGATTAAGAATTAACTTTGCATAAAAAGAGTGAGACAAGTCAGATGTAAAACGATAATGACATAATATTTTACTAAAAATGGCAATCAGACGTAGACTTTTTGGTTATTATATATTATAATGAAAACAGAGGTTGTTTTACAGTTGTTTTTGTGAAAAATGTTATAAAGGAATGTATGGTTTAGGAGAGGAGTTTTAAAATGAAATTGAATTTGCGCGGGAAATTGGTGGCAAGCATTGGAATTCTGACCTTTGTGGCAGTGTTTTTGCTTTCCCTTTTGTCTTATGTGTCTTTGAAGCTTGCCTATGGCAAGACACTTGAAGCAGAGAGAGAAAAGCTTGACCAGATGATTCAGAGTCAGGTGGAATGTATGGTCGGCGTGCTGCAGGCAGAATATGATCAATATAAAAATGGGCTGATTTCAGAAGAGGAAGCCATGGAAAATGCCAAATATATTGTTCGTTCCACCAGATACAGTGACGGAGCCGGGTATTTTTGGGCAGACATGGCAGACGGAACGAGCGCAGTACATATCAAACCTGAGGTAGAGGGGACTAACCGGTACAATTCCCAGGATGAAAAGGGCAACTTTTTTGTTCAGGATACCATTGCCGCAGGGGATAAGCCAGGGGGAGGCTTTATTGACTTCTATTTTGCAAAGCCGGGAGAAAAGGAAGCCAAGGCAAAAAGAGGCTATATTAAGAAGTTTGAGCCTTATGGGTGGTATATTGGAACTGGTAATTATGAGGAGGATATGCTGCCGATTATTGAGAACGAGCTGAATGCTGCGAACCGTTCCTGCTTTTTGGCTATATTGGTTATATGTTTTTCTGGTCTGATTGTTTTCTTATTCGGCATAGCCGTCATATCTGTTATTGCCAAACGGATGTCAGATCCCATTCAGCAGGCCTCAGAGCGTTTGAAAAAGCTTAGCCTGGGGAATCTTCAGGATGAAGTGTATGTGTTCCCGGCAGAGGATGAGATCGGAGAGCTGACTCAGTCTTTAGCAAAGACGGTTCAGATTTGGCGGGATTATATTGGGGATATATCTGCCTCTCTGGCAGAGCTTGACAAGGGGAATCTTACCTTGCAGATGAACATGGAATATGCAGGAGATTTTGCCCCCATCAAGGAATCCTTCCAGCGCACGCTTCATACATTGAATGATATTTTCCGAAAGCTGAACACAAGCGCAGGACAGGTGGCCAGCGGCTCGGATCAGGTGGCCAGCAGCGCTCAGGCCCTTTCCCAGGGAGCTACGGAGCAGGCTTCTGCAGTGGAGGAGCTGGCAGCCACTATCAATGATATACACAGCCATGTGGCAAACAATGCGGAGAATGCAAAGCTGGCCAGCGAGCAGGCTTTGGCAGCAGCCTCCGAGCTGGAGCTTGGCAAAAAGCAGATGGAGCAGATGACGACTGCCATGAGACAGATCAATGATTCCTCCTCTGAGATCAGCAAGATTATCAAGACCATTGAGGATATTGCTTTTCAGACCAATATTCTTGCTTTGAATGCAGCTGTTGAGGCGGCCCGCGCCGGTTCAGCGGGAAAGGGATTTGCTGTGGTGGCGGATGAAGTCCGCAATCTGGCCAGCAAGTCAGCAGAGGCGTCAAAGAATACAGCGGTTCTTATTGAAGCGACAGTGAATTCTGTACAGGAAGGCACTGGCATAGCGAACCGGACTGCAGAATCCATTGGGCGTATTGTCCTTTCCTCTGAGGAATCTGCAAAATTGATCCATGAGATCTCAGAGGCTTCTCAGGAACAGGCAAATTCCATTGCCCAGGTAACTTTGGGAATTGACCAGATTTCCAGCGTGGTACAGACCAATTCCGCCACATCAGAGGAAAGCGCAGCAGCCAGTGAAGAGCTGTCAAGTCAGGCGCAGATTCTTAGGAATCTGGTGAGACGGTTTAAGATTAACGGCATGATGTGATACGGCAGAGAGAGGATTTTGCTTCAGGGAATCAAAAAGCCCTTGAAACCACTTTGTATTGGTTTCAAGGGCTTTTTTCGCTTTACCAGAATTGGGATTTTGACAGGAAAGGGAGAAGTGAAAAAATAGGGGCATTTATATTCAAAAAACTCAGGTGTTTTTCTTTGAAAGGGTATGATAGAGTGAGCGTAACTTCAAGAGAAAAAACGGAGGAAATTAAAATCAATCGAAAAGATTTTCTGCTGAGAGAAAAGGAGACAATACAATGAAATTTCACAATGGCTGCTGGCTTTTAAAGGAAGGATTTGCAGGATTTTCTCCTCAGGTGGTTTATGAGGTGAAAAAGACGGATACCTGTCTGGAGCTGTGTGTTCCGGCAAGAAAAATTCTTAAAAAAGGAGATACACTGGATGGGGCGAATCTCACCATCCGCATTACAACTCCTGCTCCGGAAACCTTTCGGATACAGGTGGTGCACTATAAGGGGGTCAGGAAGAAAGGCCCGGAGTTTGAGCTGAACCTGGATGCTGCCCGCCCCATTCATGTGAAGGAAGAGGGAGATCTTCTTCAGGTGGTGGATGGCCGGGTGAGCCTTAAGATTGACCGGGCAAGCTGTGGGATGGTGTTTGAGCGGGACGGGAAGGTGCTGACCCGGTGTGAGGGAAAGGATTTGTCTTATATCCGGGGAGGCTGGACTGGCCATGCTTATGATGTCCATGAGAAAAGGGAAGCCTGGATGAATCAGAATATGGGACTTTCTGTGGGGGAGCTGATCTATGGGCTGGGGGAGCGTTTTACCCCTCTGGTGAAAAACGGACAGTCTGTGGTTATCTGGAATGAGGACGGAGGCACCAGCACAGAGCAGTCTTATAAGAACATTCCTTTTTATCTGTCCAACCGGGGGTATGGGGTGTTTGTCAATCATCCGGAGCGGGTGGAGTTTGAAGTGGGGACTGAGCAGGTTTCCAGACTGGGATTTTCTGTGGAGGGCGAAAGCCTGGATTATTTTGTCATAAGCGGGGCATCCATGAAGGAAGTACTGGCCCGGTACACGGATCTGACTGGAAAACCAGCCATGACGCCAGCATGGAGCTTTGGGCTTTGGCTGTCCACCTCCTTTACCACAGATTATGACGAGAAGACAGTAATGAGCTTTATTGACGGCATGGAGGAGCGGGGGATTCCCTTAAGTGTGTTCCATTTTGACTGTTGCTGGATGCGGGAATTTCACTGGACAGATTTTATTTGGGATGAGCGGGTATTTCCAGATCCAGAGGGAATGCTGAAGCGGATTAAGGAAAAGGGAATCCGGATCTGTGTCTGGATCAATCCGTATATTGGCCAGGAGTCCGCGCTTTTTGAGGAAGGGGCGGAAAAGGGATATTTTATCAAACGGCCCAATGGGGATGTGTGGCAGTGGGATATGTGGCAGCCCGGGCTGGCCATTGTGGATTTCACCAACCCGGAAGCAGTGAAATGGTATCAGAAGGGGCTGAAAAAGCTTCTGGATATGGGAGTGGACTGTTTTAAGACGGATTTTGGAGAGAGGATTCCTACAGAGGTGGTATATCATAATGGTGCGGACCCCAAAAAGATGCACAATTATTATACCTATTTATATAATCAGGCAGTATATGAGGTGCTGGCGGACAAAAAAGGCCGCGAAGAGGCTCTGGTATTTGCCCGGTCAGCAACCGCCGGGGGGCAGAAATTCCCGGTTCACTGGGGCGGGGACTGCTGGTCCAATTATGAGTCCATGGCAGAAAGCTTAAGAGGCGGTTTGTCTCTGACCTCCAGCGGCTTTGGGTATTGGAGTCATGATATGGGGGGCTTTGAACAGCAGTCCACAGCAGATGTGTATAAAAGATGGGCAGCCTTTGGGCTTTTATCTACCCACAGTCGGCTGCATGGAAGCACCTCTTACCGGGTGCCGTGGGTGTATGATGAGGAGGCTGTGGAGGTGCTTCGGTTTTTTACCCGGCTGAAGCTGGAGCTGGTTCCTTATCTGTATGAACAGGCAGAGAAAACCAGTCAGACCGGGATTCCCATGATGCGCAGCATGGCCTTGGAGTTTGAAGAGGACCCCAATTGCTGTTATCTGGACCGGCAGTATATGCTGGGAGACAGCCTTCTGGTAGCGCCTGTTTTCAATGAGGAGGGGATAGCAGAGTATTATCTGCCAAAGGGAGAATGGGTGAATTATCTGACTGGCGAGCGGGCCCGGGGCGGCATGTGGAGAAAAGAGCATCATGGATATCTTTCCATTCCCCTTTGGGTCCGGGCAGGAAGTGAGATTCCTGTGGCGCCGGGATGTGTGGACGCTGGGAAAGCTTTGGAGGGAAAGATAGAGAGACGTAAGTTTTAGAGCAGCAGGCAGCTGGTATGAATTTTGGAGGATCAAAATGGAGACAGATTTGACAAGGAAAGCAAAGGCGCTGGCAGGGCAGCTGACGTTGGAGGAAAAGATTGGAATGATTCACGGAGCGGAGCTGTTTGCCACAAAGGGGGTGGAGCGGCTGGGAATTCCTCCTCTTCGGATGTCAGACAGCACCATGGGAGTGCGGCAGGATTTTGAACCGGATTCCTGGCAGGCCATTGGGCGAAATGATGATTATGTCACCTATCTGCCCTGCTGCAGCGGGATTGCCGCCACCTGGAACCGGAAATTGGCTTATGAGGCAGGAGGTGTGCTGGGAGCAGAGGCCAGAGGACGGGGCAAGGATGTGATCTTAGGGCCTGGGGTAAATATAAAGCGAAGCCCTTTGTGCGGGAGGAATTTTGAATATTTCAGCGAGGACCCTTATCTGACTGGGGAACTGGCGGCTCCTTTTATCCGCGGCGTCCAGGAGTGGGATGTGGCGGCGTGTGTGAAGCATTTTGCAGCCAACAACCAGGAGACAGAACGTCTTTGGGTGGAGGTGGAGGTGGATGAGGAAGTGCTTCGGGCCATCTATCTGCCTGCGTTTTATGAGGCTGTCTCAGAGGGAGGGGCCCTGACCATCATGGGGGCTTACAACCAGCTGTATGGGGAGCACTGCTGTCAGAGTGATTTCCTTCTTAAAAAGGTGCTGCGGGAGGAATGGGGATATGACGGGGTGGTGATTTCTGACTGGGGCGGGGTCCATGACACAGAGTTGGCAGCCAGATCCCAGCTGGATATTGAAATGTCTGTGATCAGTGATTTTGA
>CATLIJ010000046.1 GCA_949948825.1 uncultured Clostridiaceae bacterium | reverse complement strand
TAAAGGTGGACTATATACAAAGAATGGGACGCAATATGAAAAAAAGACATCGCCAGAAAATCAGACCCGTCGTTCCAGTGCTACTGTTTCTTTAGGTAAAGTGGCGATTGCTACTTTCCAGAACCCCAACGGTTTGACCAAAGCAGGCAGTAACTACTATACAACATCCAGTGGCGACAACGCAGGTACAGTATCAGCAACCATTCCCGGCGGTGCTACCCCAGACCTTATGACCGGCTATGTAGAAGCATCCAACGTAGATTTGGCCAAGGAGTTCTCGGACATGATTACCACCCACAGAGGCTTCCAGTCCAACACCAAGATGATCACGGTTTCAGACGAGATGCTTTCCGATCTGGTGGCCATGAAGAGATAATGAGGAAGAAGTAAGGAATCGCTGTAAGAACCTTTAAATTCAGAAAGCAGGATAGCAGGCAGACAGCCAGAGCAGGAAAGAGAATGAGAATCAGGCGGAAAACGGAAAATCAGAAGATTATGGACCGCGCCCGTAAAGCAAGAAAAGAACGGATATTTGGAGACAGGAACCGGGAGCGCTATGAGCGCTACGGGTTCCCCTCCGGGGATGCGTCGAATCAGGTGGGGGACCAGGGAGGCAAAGGTATGGTTAAGGTTACGCGTCTCAATGGAGAAGTATTATACCTGAATCTGCTCCAGATACAATCCATGGAGTCGATTCCGGAGACAAAGGTGAGAATGATGAACGGGGATTATTACCTTGTGAAAGATACGGAAGAATCGATTATGGATCAGATCAGAGCGTTTATCAAAAGCTGTATTGTCTACGAGACATGAGCAAATAAGCGTTTTTGGTGTTGAAATAGGAGGAAAAGGAAAATGGATTTGACAACGCTTATTGGCATAATTATGGCGATAGGGCTGTGTATATGGGGAATTGGTGTCGATAAGATCGGAAATTTTATTGATGTGCAGAGCCTTGCAATTGTTATTGGCGGTACAATAGCAGCAATTACGGCCAGTTATCCTTTAAGGATTCTGCTGGATGTTCCCAAACACATTATGGTTCTGTTTAAGGGAAAAAAGTTTAATATTCCCAAGCTGGTAGACCAGCTGGTAGACCTGGCCATGCTTGCCAGACAGAGCGGTCTTCTTGCTTTGGAGGAAAAAGCAGAGGAAATCAAAGATCCATTCTTAAAACAAAGCGTGCTGATGATTGTAGATGCCAGCGATCCGGATAAAGTAAGGGATATGCTGGAAAAGCAGATGGATGATATGATTGCAAGGCATGATGAGGCGGCAGGTCTTTATGAGAAGGCATCTGCCTATGCACCGGCCTTTGGTATGATCGGTACGCTGATTGGACTGATTAATATGCTGAAAGGTCTGGATCTTGGCGGCGGCGGCGGAGCCAGCAGCCTGGGCCAGGATATGTCAGTAGCGTTGATTACAACCTTTTATGGCAGTGGTTTTGCCAACATTTTCTGTCAGCCTATTGCAAAGAAGCTGAGAGTGAGAGAGGCAGAGGAAGAACTGTATTGTGCAACTGTAATTGAGGGGCTTATGGGAATCCAGGCAGGTGAGAATCCCAAGATGCTTCGGGAACATCTCCTGGCTTGTATGAAACAATCCCAGCAGAAGAAGCTTCTTTTGAAGGCTGAAAAGGCCAGCAGCAGCGGAGGGGGAGAAAGCTGATGAGCAGGAGAAAAAAAGGCGGCGGCGGAGAAGAATGCGGAAGCTGGATGGATACATATGGGGACATGGTTACACTTCTTTTGTGCTTCTTTGTTATGCTGTACTCCATGTCCAGCTTAGACCAGCAAAAGTGGGAAATCTTTGTAAAAAGTATTTTCCCCAATTCCAATGAAGACCAGCAGATTGCCATTAATGAGAATCTGCTGGAGGGAGAGTTTGATGTATCGGGAAATCTCCAGATGGAAGATGAGATTGAGATGGATGAACTGGATAAGCTCTGGATCAGCCTTCAGGAAAAGCTCCAGCAGAATCAGATGGCAGATGGGGTGAGCATGAATAAAGGCGAGGGATATGCGTTTATTTCCTTTGAGAATCATGCTTTCTTTGCTGGAAACAGTTCCCAGCTGACAGCAGAAGCCTGTAAGGTTCTGGATATATTTTGCGAGGCCATTGCGCCTCAGGCAGATTCCTTTTCACAGATTGAGATTATGGGCCACACGGCAAAGGTAAGCTCTGCGGAAGAATACAATCCCCGGACAGACCGTCTTCTTTCTTCCATGCGTGCGGCAGAGGTGGCAGCCTATATTCAGAGCAAGGATATTATTGATGCCAGTAAGCTGATTGGTATCAGCTATGGACAATACCGTCCGGTGGACACTTCGGCAACCAGCGAGGGAATCGCCAAGAACCGGCGGGTGGAGTTTTTGATTATTGATAACGGGGCAGATATTAAGACCATGAATGATTTCTATAATGAGGTCAATGGTGATGAAGAAAATGCCTCCAACCCGGACGGATTTTCGTCAGCAGGCGGCAGTATGGAGGGAGCTGCCAGTATGGTTCCTTCGGCGGAAGCTCCGGAGGGGGCGTCGCAGCCTCCGGCACAATAACTATTGAGAAAAGGTGGCGTTTTAAAAAATGGCAGACGTATTATCCCAAAGTCAGATTGACGAGCTTCTGAAATCCATGCAAGGCGGAGGCGGCGGTGCTGCAAGCAGTACGCCGGAAAAGAAAGAGCAGAAGGCTGCAGTGCAGGAAGAGAAAAAACAGCCGGAGACACCAGAGATCAAATACAGTAAGTACGATTTTTACAGCCCCAGGAAATTTACCAAGGACAAGATGAAGATTCTGACCACCGTATTCGAGAATTATGCGCGGATTATCACCTCACAGGTCAATGGTGTATTCCGGGTTATGACAGATATTACGGTAATGGAGGTCCAGGAGCGGCGCTACTATGAATTTGTAAACTCTCTGAATGAAAATGATGTAATCACGTTGGTGGATTCTACGATTGAGAATTACACCCGAAAGCTGGCGCCTCTTATGATGTATGTGACACCAGGGCTGGTGATCACCCTGGTAGACCGTATGCTTGGCGGCGGGGAGGATGTGGTCAAGGTAAAGGAAGGATACCGGTATTCGGATGTGGAAACTGCGCTGTACCGTCGGATTCTGTCCCAGCTGATTCATGCCCTTAAGGATGGATTTGCCAGCTACATCAATGTGAATTTTGAAGCATACCGAATTGAGGAGAACCCTACCATGATGCAGGATGTAGGGTTGGATGAGACTGTGGCAATCATTCATCTAAATGTGGATGTGATCGGACTTGCCGTGGAGCGGATTCGGCTCTGTATGCCGGGAACTCTTCTGGAAGCCATGTTCCAGGTTATGGACAGTCACAGACATCTTGCCAAAGGTTATGCATATGAGGATAACCGGGAGACCATCCTGGAGAATATCCGTCAGTCCCAGCTTCCCATTACAGGTCAGCTTGGAACCGTATCTCTTGATTTGGATGATATTTACCATCTGAAGGTGGGAGATGTGATTGATATGAATAAACCCAGGAACAGAGAAGTCAAGCTGTATGTAGGCAGACAGGCATGGTTTACCGGCAAGATGGGTATTTATAAAAAGAATGTTGCAATCCGGATTAACCGGAGACTTTATGTGGAAGATGAACAGGAGGATTCGGAGAATCCGGAAGGCTCCGGACAGGAGGACAAAGTAACGTCCGGAGAAGAGATGGCCTTATGATAGGAGGTTGCTGAATTTGGCAACATCATATATATTATTTAAAAAAGAGAGGGGAACACAATGGCTAAGATTATGTTGGTTGATGACGCCGCGTTTATGAGGATGATGGTTAAGAATGCTCTGACCAAAAGCGGGTATGATAATTTTGTAGAGGCTCAGGATGGAGCAGAAGCAGTAAAGAAGTATGATGAAGAGAATCCGGATATGGTAATCATGGATATCACCATGCCGAATATGGATGGCCTGCAGGCTTTGAAGAAAATCCGGGAGAGTCATCCGGATGCAAAGATTGTCATGTGTACTGCCATGGGGCAGGAGGGAATGGTGGTGGATGCCATCAAGTCCGGAGCCAAGGATTTCATCGTAAAACCCTTTAATGCAGACCGTATCGTCCAGACTGTAAATACGATTTTAGGACAATAGCACTGGGCAGGAGGAGAAAAAGATGGCTTTTCTAAGTTCGTTTGACATCAGTGCGTCTGCCTTAAGCGCCCAGCGTGTCCGGATGGATATTGCGGCAGAGAATATTGCCAATATTGACACAACCAGGACTGAGAGGGGCGGCGCTTACCGCAGAAAGGATGTGCTCTTTGAAAGCTTTGGAGCAAATTCTTTTCGGGAAGCCTTAAAGAACGCCTCAGCAGGAAAAGGCTTTGCAGGCCGGAATGCGGGAGTCCGGGTGGCAGGAATCATTGAGGACGACCGGGAGATGAAGCAGGTGTACAATCCGGGACATCCGGATGCGGATGAAAATGGTTTTGTGACCATGCCTAATGTAGATCTTTTGAAGGAGACAGTGGACAGCATGTCAGCCACCAGGTCCTATGAGGCCAATGTCACGGCGTTGAACGCAATGAAGCTGATGGCGCAGAAAGCGCTGGAAATTGGAAAGTAAATTCCGCGCAGTAAAAAAAATTTGATAAAGGAGATTGAAAAGGAATGGGCGCTAGCAGCTTTAATGAGATGGAACTGGACGCCATAGGCGAGATTATGAATATCAGCCTCGGCGCTTCGGCGACGGCAGTTTCCACGATGCTGGGCACAAAGGTTAATATTACAACGCCCGTGGTGCTGGTACAGACCCGTGATGAATTTGAGTTTAAACGGCTTGAACCGGCAATCGGCGTGGAAATCTCTTACGTCGAGGGCCTGGACGGCACAAACATTATGATGTTCCGCAAGGAGGATATCCGGATTATTGTGGGAACCATGATGGGGCAGGATCTGTCAGAAGATTCATTTGAGATGGATGACGAGTTATATGTCAGCGCCATCTGTGAGGTTATGAACCAGATGATGGGTTCTTCTGCTACGGCTTTGTCGGAGTTTTTGGGAACTATTGTCAATATCTCCACACCGAAATCCTTTGATATTGGTGAGCCGGAGGAATTTAAAAATAAATATTTTACAGAAGATGCAGGCATGGTAATTGTTCGCTTCCGGTTGGAGATTGAGGGAAAGCTGAACAGTGAATTTATGAATATTATGCCTGAGAAACTTGCCAAGAGACTTTTGGAGCCATTTGCAGATTCTATTGTGAGCAATGAGGAACCAGCGCCAGCTCCAGCGCCGCAGGCTGCGCCGGAACCAGCTCCTGTGCCGGAACCAGCTCCAGCACCGGAACCAACGCCAGCACCCCAGCCAGCGCCAGCTCCTCAGCCAGCGCCAGCACCGGCTCCTCAGCCGACGCCAGCGCCCCAGCCAGCACCAGCACCGGCTCCTCAGCCAGCGCCGATGCCGCAGCCAATGCCAGCGCCAGCTATGATGCCAGCGCAGGACCCGGCAGCCATGCAGGGAATGCCGCAGCCATATTATGCTTATCCTTCAGCAGGGGCAGATCCCATGATGCTTCAGCTTCTCAATCAAATGCAGCAGACTCAGATGCAGATGATGGAGATGATGAAGAATACAAAGGCACCAGAGCGTTCTTCTTCCAGCAGCAGCGGCAGCAGTTCCATTATCCGTCCGCTTTCGTCTCCTGAAATGAAGGATTCTGTGGGAGAAGGGGATGAGGACAAGGCAAATCAGGAGATGCTGATGAAGGTGCCTCTTGAGATTTCCGTGGAGATTGGCCGAACCAAACGTCTGGTGCGGGATATTCTGGAATTTACTCAGGGTACTCTGGTGGTTCTGGACAAGATGGCTGGAGAACAGGTGGATCTGTTTGTCAATGGCCAGTGTATTGCAAGAGGCGATATTGTGGTGGTGGAGGATAACTTTGGTATTCGTATTACAGAGATTGTATCCAGAGAGCTTCACCCGGAAAGCCTGTGATGATGAAGGAATTGTGGTTGATTCAGACAGCATTGACTGTGGGAAGGCCTGCGGCCATGGAGGGTTTGTCCCTGTTCCGCGCGGTGCTGACTGTGGGGGCAGTGCTTGTCCTTGCCTGGTGGTGCAGCCGTCTGCTGGGAAAGCAGTGGGTGAAGTCTTCCGGCTTTGGAGGCAATATCTGTCTGATCGAGCAAATTCAGGTGGGACAAAATCAGAAAATCCTTCTTTTGAAGGCAGGAGAGGAGTACATCCTGGTGGGCGTCAGTCCGGCAGGCATACAGTTTCTTTCCAAGGTGGAGGGGGATTTTCAGGCGGCAGTCCCGCCGCAGCCGTCCGCTGGGACCGGAGCTTCTTTTGGAGAGCTTTTGAGAGAGCGTCTGGAGTCCTGGCAGGAGAAAAGGGGAGGAAAATCATGAGAAAACTGCTGATAGGAGAGATGGCGGGAGGAAAACCATGCATGACCTGCTGGCACAGCTGAATGGCGGGAATGTACCTGCCCTGGAAGTGATATTTCTGCTGACCCTTGCGGCGCTGCTTCCTTCCATTGTCATAATGATGACTTCTTTTACTAGAACGATCATCATTTTGTCTTTTACAAGGAATGCCATGGGCGTCCAGCAGGCGCCACCGAACATGGTATTAGTAGGTGTTGCGCTGTTTTTGACTTTATATATTATGAGTCCGGTGATTGACCGGATTAATGAGGAGGCATATCAGCCTTATCTTCGGGGGGAGATTTCCCAGGAGGAAGCCCTGGAACAGATGGCAGTTCCCCTGAAGGAGTTTATGCTCCGGAATACGGAGATCAATACCATGGAAACCTTTATCCGCCTGTCAGGGACCGAGCTTCAGGAGAATCCTGAGGATTATCCTTTGACTGTGGTGGTTCCTGCGTTTATGACCAGTGAACTGAAGACTGGCTTTACAGCGGGTTTTTTGATTTATCTTCCTTTTTTGCTGGTGGATATTATTGTGTCTACCACCCTGATGTCCATGGGTATGGTTATGTTGCCCCCTGCTATGATTTCCATGCCGTTTAAGCTATTGCTTTTTGTGACTGTAAACGGCTGGGAGCTGATGTTTTCCAGTATTGTTACCAGCTTCCGCTGATGTGTGAGGCTTTTGGGAGAGAGGAGAGAACCCTATGTCAGATTTGGAAATTTTGGATATCATGTATATGACATTCCAGATGGCAGTGCGCCTGACCATGCCGTTTTTGCTGGTTAGTATGGTGGTGGGTGTGATTATTGCCATTTTCCAGGCAGCGACTCAGATTAATGAGCAGACCTTGACCTTTGTGCCGAAGTTTCTTGCCATTCTGACTGTAATGGGATTTTTGGGAAGCAGCATTCTGGTCATGCTGCAGGATTTTTTAAGGCAGATGGTTGGATTGATGACAGGAGGCTGATGGCTCATGTTTATCCTGTTTGCCCTGATTTTCATGCGGATGAGCGGAGCGGTTATTTTTAATCCTCTTCTTGGAAGGACCAATTATCCCAATCCGGCCAAGGGAGCGCTTATCTTTGTGCTTTCTCTGATGATGTATATGGGAGTGGACGGTACTCTTGCCCATCCCCCGACCGGAATGCTGGAATACGGGGTGATGCTGGTAAAAGAGCTTTTTGTAGGATTTGTGCTGGGCTTTTCCATGGAGCTGATGTTTGTGGTGATCCGGTTTGCTTCGGCAATTATGGACCACAATATGGGTCTTTCCATGGCCCAGGTATATGATCCTCAGTATCGCACACAGATGACGATTACTTCCGGACTTTATTATGCTTTTGTATCTCTGATGTTTCTTGCCATGGATGGCCATGTGCGGCTGATTGCCCTGTTTTTTGCGTCGGCAAGGCTGATTCCCTTTGGGGAAGTGGTGATTCGGCCGGAGCTTTCAGAGCTGGTGCTGGAGATTTTTATTACCAATGTGGCGGCTGGATTTCAGTTTGCATTTCCTCTGATTGCCATGGAACTGGTGACAGAGGCAGCTATGGGGATTCTCATGCGGATGATTCCGCAGATTAATGTGTTTGCAGTGAATTTCCAGCTTAAGATCATTGTAGGACTTTTGATGCTGCTTTATATGTTCAGCCCGTTTTCAGTTCAGGTCTACAAGATGATTGATAATTTCTTTTTATATATGCAGCGTTTAATCGGTTTGATGGGCTGAAGCCATACAGGTAAAGGAAGGGAGTGGTGGGCTTGGCAGAGTCGAATGGACAGGAAAAGACTGAGCAGCCAACCAGTAAACGGCGGAATGACGCCCGGAAGGAAGGGAATTTATTCCAAAGTAAGGATGCGGTGACAGTTGTGATGCTGTTTGGCGTATTCTGGATGATTAAGCTGATGCTTCCGCTCCTGTATGTGACCATACGGGACTGTATGGTTTATTTTTTTACTTTGGTCAGAGATCCGGAGCCTTTTTCCAAGCCGCCTCATATTTATATTTATATGGTGGTGGCAATCATCAAATGTTCTTTGCCGGTTTTGATGGCTTCTGTAGTCCTTGGGATTATTGCCCATGGGGTTCAGACCCGGTTTAATTTTACCATGCAGCCTTTGAAGCCAAAGCTTAGCAAGTTTAATCCCATAAATGGCATCAAGCGGATGTTTGGGGTGAAAAAGCTGGTGGATTTGGCAAAAAATCTGATTAAGATCAGCCTGTTGATTGCGCTTTTGTTTAACCTTTTAAAGACCGATTTGATTGTTGTGTCGCAAATGCTGGATATGCCGGTTTACACTTCAGCCATCCGGACTCTGGAGATGGTGTTTGAGCTGGTGATGAAGGTTTGTCTGGTATTTACGGTGATTGCGTTCTTTGATTACCTCTATCAGCGATGGGATTATGAGAATAACTTAAAGATGACAAAGCAGGAGGTAAAGGACGAGTATAAGAACACAGAGGGAAGTCCGGAGATTAAGGGCAGGATTCGGAAGGTTCAGCGGCAGATGGCTTTAAGCCGGATGATGCAGAAGGTTCCGGAGGCGGATGTGATTGTAAGAAACCCGACTCATTTTGCTGTGGCCTTAAAATATGACCCGGATAAGCACGGGGCGCCGGTGGTTCTTGCCAAAGGACAGGATCATGTGGCCCTGCGTATTGTGCGTATTGGGGAAGAAAACGGCGTGTTTGTGATGGAGGATCGTCCTCTGGCCAGAGCGCTTTATGCTTCTTGTGAGATTGACCGGGAGATCCCGGCAGAATTTTACGGGGCAGTGGCGGAAATCTTGGTATATATTTATCGGGAAAGCCACAGGGAGGAAATGCTCCAGTAAAGGATATGGCATCATATTTCAGATCGATGGATGGAGTTTTGCATGAAAAAGTTATTGAGCTATTCAATCGTATTATTTGTACTTACCATAATTCTGTTGTTGATTATTCCGCTGCCAGCGGGACTGGTGGATGTGGCGATTATCCTGAATATGTCACTTTCTTTGATGATCCTGGTGATTACCATGACCATTCGGGAACCGTTGGAGTTTTCTATATTTCCGTCCTTGCTGCTGATTACCACCTTGTTCCGGCTGGGAATCAATGTATCCACTACCCGGAATATTTTAAGCAATTCCGGTTCCTCGGGGCAGATCATCCAGGCGTTTGGTGATTTTGTGCTTCAGGGAAATGTGGTTGTAGGTATGGTTATCTACATGATCATTGTACTCATGCAGTTTATCGTTATTACCAAGGGCGCGGAGCGTGTGTCAGAGGTGGCGGCAAGATTTACCCTGGATGCCATGCCTGGTAAGCAGATGGCCATTGATGCGGACTTAAACTCAGGTCTGATTGATGAGCAGGAAGCGAAGATGCGGCGTGAGAAGATCCAGCTGGAAGCAGATTTTTATGGTTCTATGGATGGTGCCACCAAGATCGTAAAGGGCGATTCGGTCATGTCTCTGATCACCACAGCCATTAACTTAATCGGCGGCAGCATTATTGGTATTGTGCAGTCAGGGGACAGCATTGGCGAGGTGTTAAATACCTATTCCATCGCTACAGTAGGGGATGGTCTGGTAGGACAGATCCCATCTCTTCTGATTTCTACAGCCACAGGCATGATTGTTACCCGTGCAGTGTCAGAGGGAAGCCTGAATGAGGATGTGTCCAAACAGTTCATGGCCCAGCCCACAGCCATTATGATGAGCGGCGTGGTGGTAGCGATTCTGACGGTGATTCCGGGCATGCCGGTGATCCAGCTTGCCATTATTTCCATTGGGCTGGTGGCAGGAGGCTATTATCTGTCCCGCCGGATTCAGGCTGAACCAGGGCTTGCCATGGCAGGAGGAGGGAAAGCCTTTACTGCTCCTTCCGAGCCGAGAGGGGAAGCAGCGCCTGTGGAAGCGCCTCATGGGGAGGAGCCTCCCAAGCCGGTGAGCGAGGAGGAGTATTTTAAGGATGTAAACAATGTTTATACCTTGCTTTCTGTGGAAGCCATAGAGATGGAGTTTGGTTACAGCCTGATTCCTTTGGTGGATGAGTCCGTGGGCGGCCGGCTGATTAACCGGATTATTATATTCCGGCGGCAATATGCCCAGGATATGGGATTTGTCATTCCTTCCATCCGGCTGCGGGACAGCTCAGGGCTGAATACCAATCAGTATTGTATTAAGATTAAGGGAGAGGAAGTAGCCAAAGGAGAGATTCTGGTGGATTATTACCTTGCCCTTGAGCCGGAAAATCCTGAGAAGGAGATCGATGGTATTGAAACCATTGAACCAGCTTACGGGATTCCCAGCCGGTGGATTCGTCCGGAGGACCGGGAACTGGCGGAGATTTATGGATATACGGTGATTGATCCCCTTTCGGTTCTGGTGACGCATCTGTCCGAGGTTGTGAAGCAGCATGCCCATGAGCTGATTACAAGGCAGGAGGTTATGCATCTGGTTGAGAATACCAAGAAATCGTCTCCTGAGTTGATTGAGGAGGCATTCCCCAATCTGATCAGCTACAGTCTGTTCCAGAAGGTATTGACCAGCCTCTTAAAGGAGAGTGTGCCGATTAAGGATCTGGAGACCATTCTGGAGACCATGATTGAGACCATATCCGATACCGGACTTCCGGTGAAGGATGTGGATGGAATGATTGAAAATATCCGGGCTGCCTTAAAGAGAACCATTACCCGGATGTACTGTGAGGATGGCAGCATGAAGGTGATTACTCTGGACGCGGAGCTGGAGCGGACCATGGTGGGCTGTCTGTCCAAGGGAGAGAGAGGCTATTATCTTGCTTTAAGCCCGGATGTACTTCAGAGCCTGATCAATCAGATTACAATACAGCTTCGGAAGTTCAGCGGTTTTTCACAAAGTCCGGTTATTTTGACTTCCCAGGTGATGAGGGTTCATTTTTACCGGCTGATTGATCAGTTTTACCCCAATGTCAGGGTGTTGTCTTTTAATGAGATATCCAATAACGTGCAAATTCAGTCCATTGGCAGCCTGACCCTTGACAATTCAGGGCAGAAAGGCGCCTGACCAGTGAAAAGGGGGTGAGGGAGGATGCTGCCTCCCAGTTATTTAGAGGATAAGACCAATGAGGAGCTGCTGGAGCTGTACCGGCAGGAGGGAAAGCTGGAGGTAAAGCAGGCGCTTGCGCTTCGTCATCTTTATATTGTGAAGACCATTGCCCTGCAGATGCGCAACGTCTATGCCGGAACCCTTCAGATGGAAGATATTATTAATGAAGGCGTTATTGCGATCATGAAGGGTATTGACAGATACGACCCGGAGCGCGATAATAAGTTTGAGACTTTTATATCCCGCCGGATTCGGGGAATGATCATTGATTTGGTTCGGAAGAATGACTGGATGCCGCGGGATTTCCGCAAACAGGTAAAGGCCATTGAGGATGCCCGCTCTGCCCTGGAGCGGAGCCAGGACCATACGCCTTCGGATGAAGAGATTGCGGAGTACATGGGTATGGATATCCGCAAGTACCGAAAGCTTCAGCGGATGAGCGTTATGATGAATGTGCTTTCCCTGGATATGATTACAGATGATGAAGGGGAGCACCAGTCCCTGCAGCTTTCCAGCGGGGATGCGGATTCCCAGCCGGAGAAAGCGTATTTGAAGGGAGAGGCCCGCCAGATTCTGGCGGAGGCCATTAACAGCCTGAAGGAAAAGGAGCGGATGGTGATTTCTCTGTATTATGTGGAGGAGCTGAATATGGGGCAGATTGCGCAGATTATGAAGGTCAGCGAGCCCCGGATCTCACAGATCCACAGCGCTGCCATACGGAAGCTGAAGGCATATATGGGAAGCGAAAGATAACAGGGCGGATACGCCGAAAGGAGGAATTGGGCATGTATCAGGGATTTTATAATCTCACATCCGGTATGCTGACCCAAAGCAGAAACTTAAATGTAATCAGTAACAATATGGCAAACATTCAGACTGCCGGATATAAGAGAGATAAGATGGTCAGCACCACATTTCAGGAGGAGATGCTTTACCGGACCGGCAAACGGTATAAGGAGGACGCACAGCCTTTGGCCACAACCTCCAAGATCCGTGCGGCAGACCAGACCTATGTGAATTATGAGCAGGGCGGTTTTGACCTTACGGACGGGATTCTTGATTTTGCCATGGCAGATAAGGGATTTTTCTGTATTGACACTCCCGCAGGAGTGCGGTATACCCGGAACGGTTCATTTCATGTGGACAATGAAGGATATCTTGCCTTAAACGGAGTGGGGAGAGTCCAGGGAGCGGATGGTCAGCCAATCCGGATTGACAATGAGAATTTTACTGTGGATGGGAACGGCAATATCAGTGTCACTGAGGTAAGCGGCGGCGGAGCAGACGGGGATACCACTACAGAGGTGCGTCAGATGGGAACGTTGCGGGTGGTGGATTTTGATGATTATGAGCAGCTGCACAAGGAGGATTATGGCGTGTT
>CATLIJ010000045.1 GCA_949948825.1 uncultured Clostridiaceae bacterium | reverse complement strand
CCCATAACCTTTTTTCGTCCCATAACCTTTTTCGTCCCATAATCTCACCTTTTCACAATTCACTTCCTACAATATATGAACCACCCCCCTGTTTTCAGAATCCAAAAAAAGAACCGCCAGCTCCTTTGGCAGTTCTTTTTTGGAAAATCTTTCCTGATCTCTTAAATGAATTATATTATTTCAAACATTCCCGGTACAGCCCTGAAGAATCTGGCGCAGGTTATCAACTAACCCTTAAAGTCTCAACACCACATCATAAGCCTTCCCCACGCCATCCTTCTGAATCAAATCGTACCACTTCTCAACATCTGGCAGCAAACCGCTTAAATCCTGCCCCCAATATTCCTCCCTCTTGAGAATATCTGCCACAGGCGCTTCCTTCATATACTTCATAATCTCTTCCCCGTCATTGGCTGCATCTGTGCGGTAAAATGCAATCAATGCTGCCAGTGAGAAGGTCAGCCCCTCTGGATATTTCCCAAACTTCTCTTTATACTCTAAAATTGTGGGAAGCACCCGCGCCTTAAACTTGGAAACCGAATTAAGGGCAATGGACAAAAGCAAATGACGGATAAAAGGATTGGAAAAACGCTCCAGCACCGCTTCGCCAAACTGACGGTTATCCTCTGTATCTCCAATCGTAGGAATAATCTCTTCAAAAATACATTTTTTCAGCAAACCAGAAACCTTCTCATCCTTCAGGCATTCGCCGACTGTCTCCAGTCCATACAGATGAGCTGCCAGAACCATAGAGGTATGGGCGCCGTTTAAAATCCTTACCTTACGCTTTTTGTATGGGTCTACATTGTCTGTCCAAACCACATGGAAACCAGCCTTCTTCAAAGGCAGCTCGTCCTCGTGATCTCCCTGAATCACCCACAGATGGAAAATCTCCGCTGTATCCATCATATTGTCCTGCTCCCCAATCCGCTCACACAGAGCCTTATGCTCATCCCTTGGGAATCCAGTCACAATCCGGTCCACCAATGTGGAACAAAAATCATTCTCTTCTTTCATCCAGGTCTTAAACTCCGCTCCCAGATTCCACAAGTCTGCATACTGCATGCAGCACTTCTCCAGCTCCTCTCCGTTATGGTCAATGAGCTCACAGGAAAGAATAATAAATCCCTTCAGGCCCAGCTGGAATCTCTTATACAAAAGCTGCGTCAGCTTGCCCGGAAAGCTTTTGGCCGGCGCATCCGAAAACTGGTTGTCTGCCTCAAACACAATGCCTGCTTCCGTAGTATTGGAAACAATAAACCGGAAATCCGGATTCTCTGCCAAAGCCATGTAGCCCTCGTGATCACTATATGGGTTGATGCACCGGGAAATCACCTCAATATGTGTATGCTCATCCACTACCTGGCCGCCATCAATCCCGCGCAGAAACAGATTGTATTCACAATTCTGCTTCTCCAGCATCTCACACATTCCCCGCTCAATCGGCTGCACAACAACAACCGACCCATCAAATAAGCCCTGATCTTTCATCTTCTGGAAAAAATAATCTACAAAACCACGCAGAAATCCACCTTCGCCAAACTGAATCACTGTCTCTTTGCTCATCGCCTGTAACCTCCGTTTATATTTTTCCCCTGCCTATGTACGCATTCCTGCCTTTATGTAAGTGCTTACATTTTCAGCAATCAACATAGAACCCTGGTTTGTTTCTTTACTATACACCATTTCTCTTCAGAATGCAATAGCTATTCCACAAAAAAAACGGCGGCGTAGCCGAAGTTCCTTCTCCGGTCACGCCGCCGCCTTCTGAAGCTTTGGTTAAGCAGCAACTACATGTACATTTACCGCCTGTACGCCACGGTTTCCTTCGGTGGTATCAAAAGTAACCTTCTGACCATCCTCCAAAGTCTTGTAACCATCTGCTACAATTCCCGAAAAATGTACAAACACTTCCTCGCCGGTAGCATCGTTGGTAATAAAGCCATAACCTTTAGTTGCATTGAACCACTTAACTGTACCGTTATTCATAATGGATACCTCCTACCATTTATTTTGTGTATTTTCCCAGAAACAAAAAAATCACATATTTGTGTAAATCACGAACGAACTTCGAGACTTACACAAATATGTGAATCAAAAGCCCTTGTGAAAATACTAGCTAAGCTTAGCACCTTTTTTTCCCTCTGTCAAGGGTTTTAAGTAAATTTTCGAGTATTTATTATTAATTTTTTATAAACTTTGGGCCTGTACCCACTCACTCTGGTTTCAAGTTACATCCATATCAAAAAAATCACGAAAAATCGCGATTTGTAGCCATTTTTGATATGTCAGCCGCCCTGTTTTCCCTGATGCTGCCATTGGTTTCCATACATAAAACTTGAATATCTCTGTCCTATTATGTCGATTAATTACATTTTCTGTGTAACTAATTCCCCGGACCTTTTGAAATGATTTTGATAACAAAAGAACCCCCGAAACCCGCAGAATGCAGGTCTCAAAGGTTCCTTTCGATTCCGCCATCCAGTACTGAAAATTACGATTACCCTGTTCGCTGAAATTACTTCAAGGTAACTTTTGCGCCCTCTGCTTCCAGCTTTGTCTTCAGCTCTTCTGCCTCTTCCTTGGAAGCGCCTTCTTTTACTACCTTCGGAGCGCCGTCAACTACATCCTTAGCCTCTTTCAGGCCCAGGCCGGTTGCTTCACGCACTACCTTGATTACTTTAACCTTGTTGGGGCCAACTTCTGTCAGCTCAACATCAAACTCGGTCTTCTCCTCTTCAGGAGCAGCGCCAGCAACAGGGCCAGCCATAACCATACCAGCAGCAGCAGACACGCCGAACTCTTCCTCACATGCCTTTACCAGCTCATTCAGTTCCAGAACAGATAACTCTTTAATGCCTTCGATAAACTCAGCAACAGTCCATTTTGCCATTTTTATTTCCTCCATTTTGATTTCATCTAATTTTGTTGCCGCAGCCGATATAAGATCCAAACTGCAGCTCCCTGTCTTCCTTCATCCAGCCACCTGGGGCTTACCGGATGATTATGCGTTCTCACCTTGCTTTTCAGCAATCTGGTTAAGGACGCGGGCCAAATTTGCAATGGGAGACTTCATGCTGCCAAACAATCTGCCCAGCAAAACCTCTCTGGACGGAATGCTGGAAATCGCCTGCATTCCCTTTGCATCATAATAAGTCCCTTCCACAACACCTGCCTTAATCTCCAGCTTGTCAGCCTTCTTGGCAAACTCAGCCAAAATACGGGCAGGAGCCGTAGCATCATCCTTGGACACTGCAATCGCTGTCGGTCCCTCCAGATGAGGATCCAGCGCAGCAAAATCAGTTCCTTCCGCAGCACGCCGGATCAGGGTATTCTTATATACTTTATAAGTAACCCCAGCTTCTCTCAACTGCTTTCGAAGCTCTGTATCCTGGGCAACGGTCAGGCCACGGTAATCTACCGCCACAGCAGATGCGGCGCCATTCAGCAATTCCGAAATCTCTGCTACGATTGGCTGTTTCAACTCAACTTTTGCCATGAATATCTACCTCCTGTCAGATTCTTGTGACAGTTCCCATATGGTTCCTGTCACGAATTTCTCGACTGCTTCTGCAAAGACACTCATCTGGTATCCTGTCCTGTGAATCAGCAAACAAAACGCCAGATCCTTTTCCCTTCTGAGAAAAAGTCTCCCTGCCGCACACCGACAGAGAGACTCTACAAAGTCACCAAAATACATGGTTTTGTATATTCCCTCGGCAGGCGGTTTCACCTTATGCCTTACGGCACCTGCTGTCTTCGGCAGTCAATACTTGTCCATGATATCATAGACATTTATTTTTGTCAATCACTAAATGATTATGATTCAGGCAGGGGCATCTTCCTGCCCGCCGTCTGAACGGTTACATCTGAACATTGCTGTCCCGCGAACTGTAACACTGCATCAGGCCATCAGCTTGGAAACATTGAGCTTCACGCCTGGTCCCATGGTGGAAGTCAGGGTTGCGCTCTTAATAAAAGTTCCCTTTAAAGCACTTGGTCTTGCCTTAATGATTGCATCCATAAGCGTCTGGAAGTTGTCCGCTAACTGCTCTTCTGTAAAAGAAGCCTTGCCAATGGGTACATGAATAATATTGGTCTTATCAAGTCTGTATTCAATCTTACCGGCTTTGATATCATTAATCGCCTTGGTCACATCCATGGTTACAGTTCCGGCCTTGGGGTTCGGCATCAGGCCTTTGGGTCCAAGCACACGGCCCAGCCGGCCTACTACGCCCATCATATCCGGGGTAGCCACAACCACATCAAAATCCAGCCATCCGTCGTTCTGAATCTTGGGAATCAGCTCCTCTGCGCCCACATAATCAGCCCCTGCTGCCTGAGCCTCATCTGCCTTGGCGCCCTTGGCAAATACCAAAATACGGACAACCTTGCCAGTTCCGTGAGGAAGCACAACCGCGCCGCGGATCTGCTGGTCCGCATGACGGCCGTCGCATCCGGTCCGGATATGAGCTTCAACGGTCTCATCAAATTTAGCAACCGCTGTCTTCTTCACCATAGCGATTGCGTCTGCTGCATCATAAAGTACAGAGCGGTCTACATTCTTGGCCGCCTCAAGATATCTTTTTCCACGTTTCATATCAATGACCTCCTAGTGGTATTGTCGGGGATTTCCCTCCCACGCTTTTTCATCCGCCAGGACACATCTATGCCTGTACGGTTCTTTCATTTCCAGGGGCCAAGCCCCATCCTTGGTTTTCAGCCAATTCCCTATTCGCCAATCGTAATGCCCATACTCCTTGCAGTGCCTGCGATCATACTCATCGCAGCCTCCAGGCTTGCCGCATTCAGATCCGGCATCTTTGTCTCGGCAATCTTCTGCAGATCGGCCTTGGAAATCGTCGCCACCTTTGTCTTATTCGGAACTGCGGAACCAGATTTGATCTTGCAATACTTTTTCAACAGCACAGCTGCCGGCGGAGTCTTGGTCACAAAGCTGAAGCTTCTGTCCGCATACACAGTGATAACTACCGGAATAATCAGGTCGCCCTGGTCTGCGGTTCTTGCGTTAAACTCCTTTGTAAACTGCACGATATTCACGCCGTGCTGGCCCAGTGCGGGACCTACTGGCGGAGCCGGAGTCGCCTTGCCTGCCGGAATCTGTAATTTGATATAGCCAGTTACTTTCTTTGCCATGATAATGACCTCCTATAATGTGGTATTGTCGGGGATTTCCCTCCCACCTTGTGTTACATTTTCTTCACTTCCGTGAAGCTCAGTTCAACCGGTGTCTCACGGCCAAACATCTCGACATTGATCGTAAGAGTCTTCTTACTCTCATTGATGGTCTGAATGGCTCCAATGGTGTCCTTCCAGGCCCCCGCAGTCACAACAATCATGTCGCCTTCCTCATATTCCGGCGTCATATCCTTGCGGGCAAATCCAAGTCCCAGCATCTCCTCCTCGCTTAAAGGAACCGGCTTGGAACCAGGTCCCACAAAGCCTGTGACGCCGCGGGTATTCCGCACCACGTACCAGGTATCATCATTCATAACCATATGAATCAGCACATAACCTGGAAACATCTTTTTGTCCGCCAGCTTCTCCACGCCGTTCTTCATCTCTGCCACTTCCAGCATGGGGACGGACACCTCCAGGATCTGCTCCTGAAGATTGCGGTTTTCAATGGTTTTCTCAATGTCTACTTTTACTTTGTTCTCATAGCCTGAATAGGTATGGACCACATACCATCTTGCCTCTGCCATAAAATCACCCTTGCCCTAAAAACAAAATGACGTTAAGACCGCTCTTAATCAAATAGTCTAACAGCGCAATCACTGCGCCGAGCAAAATAGTAACCACCATTACGGCTGCGCTCTGCTTTGCAACCGTCTCCTGATTTGGCCAGATGATCTTTTTGAACTCTGTCTTCAGGCCCTTGATAAAGCTTGTCTTGGGAGCCTTTGCAGTATTTGTAGTATCTGCCATTCTTCACACTCCTTACTTGGTTTCCTTATGCAGGGTATGAGTCTTACAAAATCTGCAGTATTTCTTGGTCTCCATGCGGTCCGGATGGGTCTTTTTATCCTTCGTCATGTTGTAATTCCGCTGCTTGCATTCTGTACAAGCCAGTGTAATTCTTGTGCGCACAACTTCCACCTCCACTCAAATTTTCTTGAATTACGGCCTCTTTTTTGAGCACAAAAAAAAGACCTAAGCTCTTCCATTCGCCACCTTACTATAACATAACAAAGGAACCGCGTCAATCTTTTTTCCAAACTTTCTTGATTTCACCCCAACAGTTCAGACGGCGGGGAAACCCTACACTCCATGCCCAATGCAGACAGCTAAAAAATAAACTTCCTTCACTCCTGCCTCCTTCAGCGCTCTGGAACATGCCTCAATCGTGCTGCCGGTAGTGTAAATGTCATCCACCAGCACCACACAGTTCCATAAACCGCCGCAAGCCCGTGCAGGATTCACCCGAAACGCCTTCTGAAGATTCTTCAGCCGCTCCGACGGATTTAAGTCCCGCTGGGGCATGGTCTTTTTGTCCCGCACCAGCAGCTCTGCATCTACGGGAATGCCCCATTGCCTGCTCAGGCGTTTGGCCAGCTCCTCTGCCTGATTGAATCCTCTGGCGCGCCGGCGGGACGGGTGAACTGGCACCGGAACCAGGACCTCTGCCTTCCAGCCTCTCACCACCCTGCCAAAGCGCCTCCCCATAGCCGCAGCGTAAAAGTCCAGATATTCCCTTCGGTTTTTGTATTTGATCGCAGCCATAGAACAACTGGCTGCCTCATTGTAATTCAAAAGCGCCCTGCCGGATTCAAATGTTCTTCTGTGGCGGGTACAATCAAGGCAATACTCCACACTCTCCTCTGATACCTCTTTGCCGCACCTTTTACATATTGGCTGTTTTACCACAGACAGCTTCTCCCTGCATGGTCCGCAGACCCGCTCCTCCTTAGGCGCCACAATCTGGCCGCATACCGGACATGTGGGAGGAAACAAAAGATCTGCAAGTTCCTTTCCCGCCCATGCTGTCCATTTAAAAAACTGCTGTTTCATTCCTCTCCAGTCTCCGTCCCCATACAGCTGACATCTGCCACATACACTGGCAAATTCCATACAAAACCGGATTTCTTATGCAAATTCCGAAATCTCCCGAATCCTTGCTTTTAATCCAGTATATCTTTTCTGCTCAATCTCATTGTCCACCATCACCTGAAACATCTCCGGAATTCCCACCAGGCAGACGCATTTCCGGGCGCGGGTAACTGCTGTGTAGATCAGGTTCCGGGTCATAAGCATCCGGGGACCAGAATGAATGGGAATCACCACTGCCGGGTATTCGCTTCCCTGGGATTTATGTATGGTAATCGCATACGCCAGTTCCAGCTCCTCCAGCTGCCGGAATCCGTAATTCACCATACGCCCCTCATCAAATTCCACGGTCATCTCTTCTGAAAAGCTGTTAATCTCCCGGATTATGCCAATATCTCCATTAAAAACACCAGAACCGCTGTCTGTCACAACTCCATGACGGCTGCGGATCTCCCACTCCATCTGGTAGTTGTTTTTAATCTGCATTACTTTATCTCCCACGCGGAACAAGGTCTGGCCGGACTCCTTCTCTGCCTTTGAGGAAGAGGCTGGATTTAAGTGCTCCTGAAGAATACGATTCAGCCGCTCCACCCCCAGGGCACCCTTGCGCATAGGAGTCATAATCTGTATGTCAAAAGGATCTGCCTGCACATATTTAGGAAGCTTATCCTTTATGAGCGCAATCATAGAGCCAATGATTCCGTCCGGCTGTTCCCCCCGGATAAACAGAAAATCCCTGCTTGGCTTTCCCAAAGGAATCTGCTCCCCTGCATGAATCCGGTGTGCATTGACAATTATGTCACTTTCCGCTGCCTGCCGGAAAATCCGGTTGAGACGAACCACAGGAAACTTCTCCGACTCAATCATATCCCGCAGCACATTTCCTGCTCCAACGCTGGGCAGCTGGTTCACATCTCCCACCAGAATCAGCCGGGTTCCCGGACTCACTGCCTTTAAAAGGGCATGAATCAGATAAATGTCCACCATGGATGTCTCATCAATAATAATGGCATCCGCATCCAGCGGGTTCTCCTCCCCTCTTTCAAAACGCATGCCCATAATTCCCCGTCCCTCCTCCGGCGCTCCGTTTAATTCCAGAAGACGGTGAATCGTCCTGGCCTCATATCCAGTAGCCTCAGTCATGCGCTTTGCCGCCCTGCCCGTAGGCGCTGCCAGAAGAATCGTCATCTCTTCCTGCTCAAAATAACGGATAATGGTGTTGATGGTAGTAGTCTTTCCTGTGCCAGGGCCGCCTGTCAGAATCAAAAGTCCGCTGTTGACCGCCTGAACCACTGCCTGAAGCTGCATCTCATCCGGCTCAATGCCCTCTTTTGCACAGATCTGCTCCAGCTTCCGGCGAATCCCCTCCTCCGGCTGATTGCCGCGGATATTCAGATCCTGCAGCATCCGGGCTGTGTTCATCTCCATATAATAATATTGGGAAGCATACACATGTGCTTCAGGAGCTTCTGAAGAGGATTCCCCCTCCCCGGTCTTTACTATAATCTTCTTGTCCATCTGAAGATCCACCAGATGCTTCTCCATAACCTCCGGCATAACGCCAAGAAGCTCAGAAGCGCTTTTCAGCAATTCATCCTTGGGCAGATAGGTGTGGCCATTGCCTGTTGACTGGACAAGGCAATAAAAGATTCCGCTGCGAATCCGGTAATCAGAATCCATGACAATTCCTACCCGTCCGGCAATCTCATCTGCCATCTTAAAACCAACGCCGTAAATATCATCTGCCAGCTTATAAGGATTCTCCTTAATAATTCCATACAGCTGATGGCCGTACTCCTGGTAGATCTTCAGCGCCAGATTCATGGAGATCCCATATCCCTGGAGAAACATCATAGCCTGACGCATCTCCTTCTTTTCCTCCATCTGCTGGGAAATAGAACAGGCCAGCTTCTCACTGATCCCCTTCACCTCCGCCAGACGCTCCGGCTCCTCCTCAATGATCCGAAAAGTATCTGCCTTAAACCGCCGCACAATCCGGGCTGCCAGAGCTGCCTTCACTCCCCGGATTGCCCCGGAGCCCAAATACCGCTCCATGGATACTGTGTCCTCCGGCGTCTTCAGCTCATACTTTTCCACTTGAAGCTGCTCTCCGTATACCGGGTGCTCTGTCATCCGGCCTTCTGCCTCAATCTGATCTCCTTCACTAATATAGGGAAATGTTCCCACCAGCACAAAGTCCTGTCCGTTGGATTCTACCGAGAGAACGGAATAGCCATTTTCCTCATTCCGAAATTTTATCTTTTCTACATATCCTGTTAATGTCGCCATATTTGCGCCAGGAGTGCTCCTTATATTCCATTAATAGTCACGGGTTCTGAAATCCCCATGCTGAAATTCAATATATTTGCCGGTTCCAATGGCAACCGCTGTCAGAGGATCTTCTGCTACCATAGTGGTAATTCCGGATTTTTCCTCAATCAACTGGTCCAGTCCATTGAGAAGCGCACCGCCCCCGGTCATCACAATGCCCCGGTCAAAAATATCTGCTGCCAGCTCTGGCGGAGTCCGCTCCAGCACATTATGCACTGCATCCACAATCTGCATGGCAGGCTCCCGCAAAGCCTCCAGCGTCTCGTCAGACGTGACCACTATGGTCTTGGGAAGGCCAGTTACCAGGTTTCTTCCCCTCACCTCCATGGTAAGTACCTCCGGCCTGCGGTAGGCTGCTCCAATGTTGATCTTAATCTCCTCTGCTGTCCGCTCACCGATCAGCAGATTATGCTTTTTCCTCATATAGCGGACCAGAGCTTCGTCAAAATCATCTCCTGCCACCTTAATTGAAGTGCTTACCACAGGACCGCCAAGAGATATCACTGCAATATCCGCCGTGCCGCCTCCAATATCCACAATCATGTTGCCGCAGGCCTTGGAGATGTCGATTCCTGCCCCAATGGCTGCTGCCACCGGCTCCTCAATAATCGCCACATCTCTTGCGCCTGCATTGTAAGTGGCGTCCTCCACTGCCTTCCGTTCCACCTCTGTAGCTCCGCTGGGGATACACACAGCAATCCGCGGTTTCCGAAGCGTTCTCTTCCCCACTGCCTTTGTGATAAAATATTTTAACATCTTTTCTGTCACTGTGTAATCCGAGATCACCCCCTGGCGCAAAGGCCTTATGGCAATAATATTCCCGGGAGTTCTGCCGATCATCAGCCGCGCCTCCTCGCCAATAGCCATAATACGACCGGAATCCCTGTCTGTAGCCACCACGGACGGTTCTTTGAGCACCACGCCTTTTCCTTTAATATATACCAAAATACTAGCTGTACCTAGATCAATTCCAATATCATTGGATACCAACATTCCTATTCGTCCTCCTGTTTGTTCCTTCTGTTCCATTATTTTCCATCATTAACAGTATTTACATTATTTTAAATGTCAATCCGATTCTTTTAAACATATCTATGACATAGCTTGACTCTTTTTTCATTTCTTTTATTATATACAAATATGGTGTTTTTTGAAAGGGTTTTTTTATTTTTTATTTTGTTTATATTTTTTTTATGGCACAGTCACACTTTTGACACAAATGTTCCTTATACTTTAATTACATTATCCGAAAGGGTAATGAGCCTTTATTTCAAGCATGTACTTGGAATAATAAAGCTTTTTCATACTCATACCTGCCAGGAGTAATTCTGGCAGGCCCCCCTAAAACCATTTTCTTTTATTTGTATACCTACCATTCCCAAAAGTAACGCAAGAACCCACCGACCCCTCGGTGGGTTTCTTGTTTTGAATGGACGGTTATTTTGGAACACATTCTCCCCTTTCTGACTTTTCCCCATTTTCCTCCGAACAGCTTTCCATTCTGTATCACGCAAAAAGCTATCCTTACATATATATAGATAATGAACCAATCCATAGGAGTTTAAAACCATGGTTCTTCCTCTGAATTATATGAATCCGGGCGAAACCGCAAGTGTGGTATGGCTTGCCAGCGACCCCTGTGCCAGACAGCTTTTGACGGATCTTGGATTTGTTCCCGGAGAAAAGCTGCAGTGTATCCACAAACCCTTCCGAAAAAACATGGGCGCTTACAGGGTGCGGGGAGTGGTTCTTGCTCTCCGCCGGGAGTATGCTAACGAAATTTTTGTAAAGATTCCCCCTGTCCCCAGCTCCTGCCACTTTACATAAACCCATAACAGCTCAGACGGGGCATCTTCCCCCATTTTACACCATGTAAAAATCCGGCAGTCTTCTTTCAAAAAGATTCGCCGGATTTCTTCTCAAACCCTTTCTGTTCATTCATAATCCACTCAATATCTAAGGGTTATCCAAACTGCAAAACTGCCGCGGCAGTTTCTATTGTCAATCTTCCTCGTCTTCCTCTTCCATCGCAATGACTGCCGCTGTGCTGGCAACTGTAGTCACTGTGGCAACCACCGCAAAAATAATGATCAACAACACACCTGCCATAAAATACATCAGTTCCATTCTGTTTCCTCCTGCTCCATTTCTTTCGTCCCGTTACCGATCCTGTGTCTCAGTATAGCACAATTCCATTGAAAATACAACGCGGGAAGCTTCATTTTTAAAATCTGCAGCCGTTTCGGCATCCTTCAGCTTTCCATCTCTGCTGCTACGGAATCTTCACAAGACCGCATAGCCTCAATTGTTTTGGCAAACAGCTCGTCCAGCTCCCAGCCCAGCCGTTCAGCTCCCTGGCGAATCACATCCCGCGAACACCCTGCAGCAAATTTTTTATCCTTAAATTTCTTCTTCAGACTGGACACCTCCATATCCTTGCAGCTTTTGGACGGACGCATTCTTGCTGCTGCTCCAATCAGCCCTGTCAGCTCATCTGCTGCAAACAGCACCTTTTCCATCTCATGAACCGGCTCCACATCACTGCAAAGCCCATAGCCATGAGAACAGATGGAATGGATCATATCCTCGCCCACGCCTCCGGCCCGCAAAAGCTCCGGCGCCTTGACACAATGCTGTTCAGGAAACCTTTCAAAATCAATATCATGCAGCAATCCGGTAATACCCCAAAAATCCTCCTCTGCGCTGTATCCCAGTTCTCTTGCATACCAACGCATTACCCCTTCAACGGTAAGCCCATGTAAAATATGAAACGGTTCCTGGTTGTACTCTTTCAAAAGCTCCAGCGCTTCCTTTCTTGTAATCTGACTCTCCATGATTTCCTCCTGACAAGACAATCATACTGTCTTTCTGTTTTTTATTCATTTTATACTATTTTTCTTAATTTGTTAAGATTATGAATGAAAGTTTCTTGTTTAAATAGAAAGAAAGTTTCCTGTTTAAATATTGACAAAATAACAAATATAAGGTAAGATGGGTAAAGTAATTGGGATGCCTTGGTAGCTCAGTTGGTAGAGCAGAGGACTGAAAATCCTCGTGTCACTGGTTCGATTCCGGTCCAAGGCATTGAATAATATTTTTAGCAGTTGATTTTTTTCTAAGATTGTGGTACAATTCTTTTTGTAAAAGCAATCCTGTGCGACAGTGGCTCAGTTGGTGGAGTACGACCTTGCCAAGGTCGGGGTCGCGGGTTCGAGTCCCGTCTGTCGCTCTTTTGTTTTTCCCCGGGAATACTAAATTCATTATTGGATGTCAGTATTCCCGGGGATTTTTTGTTTTGCCCCACAATTTCAATGTCAATCCTACTTTCATATACTGCTTCCACAACATTATGGCTGCTCCATCCTCCCCTGATTTTGAAAATACAGACCAATACCCTTTAGCCCGTGCATTGAAATACCAGGTGTCTTTCTTTAATCATTAATATATTATAACAGACTGAAAAACTCAGTTGGATTTTCTGTGAAATAACAAGGGAAATACAGATGACCTGTTCGAAGATTCAAGACATGTTGAAAACAC
>CATLIJ010000044.1 GCA_949948825.1 uncultured Clostridiaceae bacterium | reverse complement strand
TCAAGCGAGCTTGACTCCCAAATTCATACCAGATTCCCCGCCCCCGTGAACGGTAATAATAAATTAAGAAAAAGCGGTTAAGGGGCTGCTTGTGCCAGAGAACGGCATGACCACAAAATAAAGAAAGCTCTGCAAGAGAGGAATGAGCGAAAAGTGGTCATTGAGAAAAATAAAAGCAACAAAAGGATATAAGACAGGAGAGAATACAATGTATACAGAAAAAGTTATGGATCATTTTGAGCACCCAAGAAATGTGGGAGAGATTGAGAATCCAAGCGGTATGGGAACCGTTGGAAATGTCAAGTGCGGGGACATTATGCGGATCTATCTGGATATTGATGACAACCAGGTAATCCGGGATGTGAAATTTAAAACCTTTGGCTGCGGGGCAGCAGTGGCAACCAGCAGCATGGCAACAGAGCTGGTAAAGGGAAAGACGGTCCAGGAGGCTATGGCTGTCACCAATCAGGCTGTGATGGAAGCTCTGGACGGACTGCCTCCGGTAAAGGTTCATTGTTCCTTGCTGGCTGAAGAAGCGATTCATGCTGCTTTGTGGGATTATGCACAGAAAAATGGGATTCAGATTGAGGGATTATCCCAGCCCAAAAGCGATATCAGCGAACATGACGAAGATGAGGAATATTGATGAGTAAGGTAGTGGTGGGCATGTCAGGCGGCGTCGATTCTTCGGTGGCCGCCTGGTTGTTAAAGCAGCAGGGCTATGAGGTAATTGGCGTTACCATGCAGATCTGGCAGGACGAGGATTCGGAGCTTATGGAGGAAAACGGAGGCTGCTGTGGCTTACAGGCAGTGGAGGATGCAAGGCGGGTGGCATGGCAGCTGGGGATTCCTTACTATGTGATGAATTTTAAAAAGGAATTTAAGGCTCATGTAATGGATTATTTTACAGAGGAATATATACAGGGGAGAACGCCAAACCCCTGTATTGCCTGCAACCGGTATGTGAAATGGGAAGCTTTATTGGAGCGAAGCCTGGGGATAGGGGCCGAATACATTGCCACAGGGCATTATGCCATGGTGAAGCAGCTGGAAAACGGGCGTTTTGCCCTGAAAAAATCAGTCACAGCCAATAAGGATCAGACTTATGCTTTATACAATCTTACCCAGGCGCAGCTGGCCCGCACCTTGATGCCAGCAGGCGCATACACAAAAGAAGAGATCCGTCAGATAGCAAAGGAACAGGAGCTTTTTGTGGCAGACAAGGCGGACAGTCAGGAAATCTGCTTTATCCCGGATCATGATTATGCAGGATTTATCCAGAGGGAAAGAGGGCTGAAGCCTGAGCCAGGGAATTTCGTGGATTCAAACGGAAAGGTTCTTGGGCAGCATAAAGGCATTATTCACTATACTGTGGGGCAGCGCAAGGGCCTGAATCTTTCCATGGGAAGGCCGGTATTTGTGACGGAGATTCGTCCCCATACCAATGAAGTGGTGATCGGAGAGGCAAATGACGTATTTACGGACAGGCTGATTTGTGATAAACTGAACTGGATGGCAGCAGACGGCCTGCATGGAGAAGAACGGCAGGTTACAGTAAAGATTCGTTACAGCCATAAGGGTGCGCTGGCAGTGATTCGGGAAAACAAAAAGAACCAGGTGGAATGCTGTTTTTTGGAGCCTGTCCGGGCAGTGACTCCCGGACAGGCAGCTGTGTTTTATGACGGCGATTATGTGCTTGGAGGAGGAACCATTTGCTGACAGCGGACAATACATGCATATAATCACAATTTGTTTGTGCCGTGGAAAGGAAGGATAGGTCTTATGAAAAAATGGAAGAAAGCTTTGGCGCTGGCAGGAGGAATGGCTGTGCTCACAGCCGCTTTGGCCGGATGTCAGATGAAAAAATATGAGGAGATTCCAATGCCGGAGACAGCTGCAAAAAGCAGCTATGGGGCAGAGGGGGTTCCTGCAGGGGAGGATAGGGAAAGGAAAGGAAGCCCTGTGGCAGGAGAAACTCTTGCTAGTACAGCTTCTTCCTCCCGCGAGGTGGAGAGTAGTGCGGTGAAGGCAGAGATTACCAGGGAACCAGCTCCTGCAATGGAAGCAAGGGATGAAACGGTTTATGTAAATGCAACTGATTTGAATGTGCGGGTTTCTCCAAGCAGCACAGCCCAGTCTGTGGGAAAGCTGAATCGGGGTGCAAAGCTTCGGCGCACTGGTTACAGTCAGTCCTGGAGCCGGATTATTTATCAGGACAGGGAATGCTACGTGGCATCTCAATACCTGATGGATCTTGCGCCAGATTCCCGGCAGACAGCAGCGCCTACGTCCGCGTCTTCTTCTCAGGGGGGAGAGGTTGGACTTAACAGTGACTGGAAATACGCTGGATATTCCAAAATTAATTCTGGAAAAGCAATTCTCTATAAAGCAGAGGGAGAGAACCGAAGAAACAAAGTGGTTTGTGTCAATGCTGGTCATGGAACCTCCGGCGGCTCCAGCGTAAAGACCCAGTGCCATCCGGACGGCACACCCAAGGTAACAGGAGGAAGCACAGCGGCAGGAGCCACTACAGCCACAGCCATTAGCAGCGGAATGACCTTTGCAGACGGGACACAGGAGGCAAAGGTTACTTTGGCCCTTGCAAAGGTTTTGAAGGACAAGCTTCTGGCCAGAGGCTTTGATGTGCTGATGATCCGGGAATCGGATGATGTCCAGCTGGATAATATTGCCCGGACGGTTCTTGCCAACAACCTGGCGGACTGTCATATTGCCATTCATTACGACTCCACATCCAAGGACAAGGGGGCCTTTTATATGAGTGTTCCCAATGTGGCTTCTTACCGGTCCATGGAGCCGGTAGCGTCCCACTGGCAGCAGCATCATGCCCTGGGAGACAGCCTGATTGCCGGATTAAAAGGGGTGGGCGTAAAGATTTTCTCAGACGGGAAGATGGAGATGGATTTGACTCAGACATCCTATTCCACCGTTCCTTCTGTGGATATAGAGGTGGGAGACAAGGCTTCAGACCACTCTGCCGCTTCTTTGGATAAGCTGGGGAATGGGCTGGCAGATGGAGTGGAGCTGTTTTTTGCCAATTAAACCTGTCCTGCGAACGCCCGATGTGGAAAAACAGTAACAATTATTTCAAAAATATAGAAAGCAGCCATTTACAATTGGAACAAAATCTTGTATAATTACTTCGTTGGTTTTTAGAGCTGATGTTTTATATAAGATTTGGAGAGTTATCGAAGCGGTCATAACGAGCTGCACTCGAAATGCAGTTGTCCTTTATTGGGCACGTGGGTTCGAATCCCACACTCTCCGCCAGAAAATTCAGTCCACAAGCGGGTTTGCCGCTTGTGGATTTTTTTATTTCATAGGAAACTGCGCCCTATGAAATAAAAACCCTCCGGGGTTGCGCACTACGCGCATAAGGAAGATGGTTGCTGTCGCAGCCGCGCTCCGGCGCGAGAGTCCGGCTTGCCGGACTCTTTGTTCTGCTCAGACCCGTGCAGAGGAATATGCAACTAAAGTGGCCCACGGGTCGCGTGAGTAGGGGAAGTAATCTTCTCCGATTCGATTATCCTTGTTTTCTTGGGGAATAAGCCTGTAAAAGCGGGGAAAATTTGCCAGAGGCAGGCAGCAGATGGCATGAAAAAAATGTATCTTTTTGTGGTGTCAGAGAAGAAAATATTGACGGAACTTCTCAATATTGGCCGGTTAATGAAATACGGCAATTTAATTTAGAAAAAGGAAAATCCTATGTTCTAGCGGGTTATGCCGGGGAAGCAGAAATTGTAATACTGGAAATTACCAGCGGCAGTTATCGGCAGTTTTTTGCTTATAAGCTGGTTTCTGATGAGACAATGCCTGCAGAGGCAACCAATGCGCAGAACAACAATGCAAACACATCAAATGCAGCAGACATTTTAACTATATTGCTTATGCTGACAAATATCCGGATTTGAAGGCAGCTTTTGGATACAGTAAGGATGCTTTGTATGAGCATTATACAAAATATGGAATCAATGAAGGAAGAACTTTAGAGTAATTTGAAAATTTTTGAGCTGTCAACAGACTTTTTGTTTGTTATCTATTATGAAATGACATCAGCCGCCAACTATATGATATGTAGTTGGCGGCTGTTTTTATTTATTTTTCCCGTTCTGTGAACAGTAACTTGTTTTGTAAATGATCAAATTTGGAAAAAGCCCTATGAAATTGGTAATATTTCTGTTAAAATAGGAGAGGAGAAATTTTTGACAAAGGAGAAGGGCAAGATGAGGATTTTATTGATTCGTCATGGAGACCCGGATTATGTGAATGATACGCTGACCCAAAAGGGGCATCGGGAGGCACAGCTTCTGGCAGAGGCAGCAGATTCGCTGCAAGTGGGAGACTGCTATCAGTCGCCTCTTGGCAGGGCAAAAGCCACAGCGGATTACACGCTGCGGCGGCTGGGAAAAGAGGCAAAGACCCTGGACTGGCTTCAGGAATTTCCGGCAAAGGTGGATGTGAATCAGTCTGTCCGGCTGCAGAAGGCTTATCCGGATACCAGAAGGGAAGGGGAAGGCTTTGGGCTGCGGATTGCCTGGGACATGCTTCCCTCCTGCTGGGCAGAGAATTTTAAGTATCTGGACCGGGAAGCATGGAGGCAGTCTGAGGTGGCCAGGTGCAGTGACCTGGTGTCAGTGTATGACCAGGCAGTAAAAGGGCTGGACGGGCTTTTAAGCCAGTATGGTTATGTGCGGGAGGGACAGCACTACCGGGTGGTGCGGGAGAATACACAGACTGTTACCTTTTTCTGTCACTTTGGGATTACCTGTGTGCTGCTGTCCCATCTGTGGAGCGTGTCGCCGTTTGTGCTGTGGCATACTCTGGCATTGGCGCCTACTTCTGTAACCGAGGTGGTGACAGAGGAGCGGGAGCAGGGGATTGCCTGTTTCAGAGGATTGCGTCTGGGAGATATTTCCCATTTGTATACAGGGAAGGAGAAGCCATCCTTTTCGGCCCGGTTCTGTGAGACTTATGGGAATGAGGAGCAGAGGCATTAAAGGAACTCAGGGAAGTTTTTGAAAAAACAAATAACGAATGGAGGAAACAATGAGAAAGAAATTTTTGACAAATGTTTCAGTGGTATCAGTTGTTTTGGCGGCAGCGCTGGCAGTGGGAGGCTGCGGCGGAAATGGCGGGCAGGCAGGAACCTCTGCTGTGCAGACAGAGGAAACCACAGAGACCGGGGCAGCGGAAAGCACTGCTGCTGCGGAGACCAAAGCAGAGGAAAAGAATCAGGAGAATGGTTCTGCCGGGGCAAAACAGCCGTCAGAAGATGACAAGGCATATCTGAAGGAATATTTTGGGGTGGAAGTGGGAGAGAATCCGGATGCCGCTTCTTTTCTGGAGGATCTGAAAAAGGTGGCCGGAGAGGAGATTGCTCCTTTGGAGGGAGAGCTGACCTGGGCTGCGGCAGTACAGGCTGCGGTCAGTGCGGCAGATTATGAGGAACTGGCTTTAAGCTATCCAAAGGAAAAGACAGCCGAGCGGCTGAAGGCTCACGGAGTAAGCGAAGGCGATATGGAGGAAGCTTATCAGGCAGCGCTGGCCTGCGCTCTGGATGTATCCCTGATTTCAGAGGAGGACGGCAGGCGGGCAGCTGCAGGAGAAGCCTTTACTGCAGCGGATGAAGAATGCCTTCTGATGAGAGTGGCAGAGGCCAACGGGGATGGAAGAAATTATTTGGGCAGGGCTTCCGAGCCGGAGATTTACGGAAAGCTTGATCAGGCGTGGAATTCCTTTATTATTTTTGATGACGGACAGCTTTCCCAGGTGGGAAAGGAGGCAGTGGAGCAGCAGGTTTCCACTGGATATGGAATCAAGTCTGCTGCTTATAATGCCCGGTTTTTGCCGGAACTGACCCTGCAGTACGGACATTCTGATATTAAGCATGCCCATCAGCTGATTGGCTTGCTGAACAGTGAAGATATTGACGCCAAGGTTCAGCTGGAGCCGAAGATCAGCATTTACCAGTATCTTTTGGAGTGGGGGCCGATTCCGGAGGCCACGCCCACCTATGAGGTGAAGCAGTTTGGAGACCTGTATCTGGTGTATGCGGTTGAGTATGATCTGATGCTGGAATTTGACAATACAGAGGATATGCTCCGGTTTGATTCTGTGATTAATGATTTTGCCAAAAAGAATGAAGGGAACGAGGAGGCAGTCGGGCTGATTTTCGGTTCCTGGTGGCAGCCTCTTTACAGCACTACCCGGACCGATATGCCGGAGGAGGAATACCATCAGATGTTTGACTGTGTAGTGACCAATGGAATCTATTCCATTCATCCCTTTGCATTGCCGGAAAATAAGGATCATGTGATGGAAAAGCTGAAGGAAATGTCCGGCGGGCTGGAGGTGGAGGCAGTGGAGCGGTACTGCAATACAGCCTTTTATCATTACCTGAAAGGGGAAGATTACCAATAGTCATAATGTGGAGGAAACAAGATCAGGGGACAGGAAGGAGTTCTTATGGAGGAACTGGCAGTTTTAAAAAAATCCGTGCTGGAGGCGGCAAAAAAGGCATACCGGGAGAAGCTGATGGCAGGGACTAGCGGCAATATGAGTATGTTTTACGGGGAAAAGGGGTGGATGGTGATTACACCCAGCTCCTATGATTATGAGATTATGGAAGAAAAGGATATTGTAGTCACAGACCTGGAGGGACAGGTGGTGGAAGGCTGTCATATGCCCTCCTCTGAGTGGCGGATGCATGCTGAGATATATAAGCATCTGCCTCATGTAAAGGCAGTGGTTCATACCCATTCTCCCTATGCCACCAGCTTTGCGGTGAACCATCAGGAAATTCCTGTGGTTCTGATTGAGATGATTCCGTTTTTAAAGGGAAAGCTGGAGGTGAGTGCCTATGCTGCCCAGGGAAGCGCCCAGGTGGGATTGAATGCAGTGCCGATTCTGGAACGGAAAAATGCCTGCCTGATGGCCAACCATGGGGTGGTAGCTGTGGGAGAGACCATGGAGGCTGCTTATGTAAACAGTGTTTATGTGGAGGATACAGCCAGGATTTATCATATGGCATTGCAGAGCGGGACACCAGCAGTCATTCCCGGATATGAGGAGTGAGAAGGTACAGGAGGGATCTTGCCAGTTGAATAGCAACAAAAAAGAAAGGGAAAAGAATGAAAGGAATTTATTTTGACGGAAAACGTGCTGTGTACCGGGAAGATCTGCCGGTGCCGGAGCCGACGGAAACCGAGAGCCTGCTTCGGATTATTTATGCCGGGGTCTGCAGCACGGACCGGGAGGTGAGAAAGGGCTACCGGCCGGATTTTTCGGGGATTATGGGCCATGAATTTGTGGGGATTGTAGAGCAGTCTCCGGACCCTGCCTGGGTGGGCAAAAGGGTAGTGGGAGAGATGAATGCCGGGTGCGGGAAGTGTATTTACTGCCGCACCGGACGGGAAAAGCATTGCCTGGAGCGAAGAGTGCTTGGCATGAACCGGAAGGACGGATGCTTTGCAGAGTACATGACATTGGAAACTCATCTTCTTCACGAGATACCAGATTCTCTTTCCATGAAGGAGGCCCTTTTGACCGAGCCCCTGGCTGCTGCTTTGGAGATTCCGTCCCAGGTTCACATCAATCCGGATATTGAAATTGCAATCATTGGCGACGGGCGTCTGGCTTATCTGATTGCGTCAGTGCTTCATCTTTATGGGGCAGGCCTTACGATTCTGGGAAAACATGTGGAGAAGCTGGAGAATTTTAAAAGGTTTGGAAAGATCCGGACAGCAGAGGAGGCAGATGAAGAAGGAGTGACGTTTGAGGTGGTGGTGGAAGCCTCCGGGGCGCCGTCAGGACTGAATCTGGCTTCCAGGCTGGTCCGCAAGCAGGGGACGATTGTGCTGAAAAGCACTTACGCGGGAACTGCAAATGTAGATATGAGTTATTTTGTAGTAAATGAGATTACCATTAAAGGGAGCCGGTGCGGTCCTTTTGAGCCAGCCCTGCGCCTGTTAAAGAAGGGATTGATTGAATTGCCTCCTGTGGAATTTTATGAGCTGAAAAACTGGGAAGATGCATTTTCCTCCAGAAGCTTTAAGCCAGGATTTGCCATAGGAGATGACTCTTTGGATGGCGGGGATCTGGCAGACACAGCTGGAACAGGAGGATGAGATGGATTCGTTAAAACAGATTACCCATATTGACAATGTAAAATTAGGAGAGGACAAAGCGTCAGTTGTGATTATTGACCAGACCAGGCTGCCTTCCAGGACCGAGTATCTGACTTTGAGGACTCCAAAGGATCTGTATGACGCAATTTTTGAACTGAAGGTCCGGGGAGCGCCGGCGATTGGCATTTGTGCGGGGTTTGGCATTTATATTCTGGCACGGACCATTCACACGGAAGATTATGAAGCGTTTTACCGGCAGTTTTGTGAATATCGGAACTATCTGGATTCAGCAAGACCCACCGCTGTAAATTTAAGCTGGGCTTTAAACCGGATGGAACAGGTGGCAGTGAGAAACAGGGAGCTTCCGGTCCCGGAGATTTTAGAGAAGCTGGAGCAGGAATGTCTTGCCATTCAGAAGGAAGACATGGATATGTGCCGCGCCATTTCTGAGTACGGGCTTTCTCTTTTAAAGGACGGGGACGGGATTCTGACTCACTGTAATGCAGGCCCCCTTGCCACCTCCCGCTATGGAACTGCCCTTGGTCCTTTGTTTTTGGGAAAGGAGAGAGGCATGGAGTTTCATGTGTTTGCGGATGAGACACGGCCGCTTTTACAGGGAGCGCGGCTGACCTCCTATGAGCTGCAGAAGGCAGGTATTGATGTGACCCTGATCTGTGATAACATGGCAAGTCTGGTGATGAAAAATGGATGGGTTCAGGCTTGTCTGGTAGGCTGCGACCGGGTGGCAGCTAACGGAGACACAGCCAATAAGATCGGCACCAGCGGAGTGGCAATTCTGGCCAAGCATTACGGGATTCCTTTTTATGTGCTGGGACCCAGCTCTACCATTGACAGAAGCTGCCGGACCGGAGAGGATGTTCAGATTGAGCTGCGCAGTCCGGATGAGATTAAAAACAAGTTTTATGAAGCTCCCATGGCTCTTGAGGAGGTGAAATGCTACAATCCGGCTTTTGATGTGACAGACCATTCTCTGATCAGCGGAATTGTAACAGAACACGGAATCTGCCGTCCTCCTTATACGGAAAGTCTGAAAAAAATATGGGAAGGATAAGGAGAAAAGAACCGGAAAGCGAATTATTCATAAAAACATCTTGTATTTTGGTGAAATCTGTAGTAAAAATAAAGAGGTAATAATTTTACCGGAAAAGGAGAGAACAGTACAATGAAAAAAACATTATGTGCAATGATGGCTATGGTTCTGGCAGGCTCCCTTCTGACCGGATGCGGCGGTGGAACTCAGAATCCTACTACAGCAGCTGCGCCCACAGAGGCTTCCAGCAGTCTGGCAGAGGCTCCGGATGATCCGAAGGCAGGAGAAGAGTCCCATGGAGTTGAGTCTGTAAGCTCTGCTTTGAAGATTGCCATTGTCAGCAGCCCGTCCGGAGTGGACGACGGTTCGTTTAATGAGGACAATTATAACGGGATTCTGTCTTTTATCGGGTTACATCCAGAAGCTACGGTGACTCCGGTGCGGGAGGAGACCGGCGATACAGCGGCAGCTGTACAGGCAGTGCAGGACATTGTGGCTGATTATGATGTGATTGTCTGCTGCGGCTTCCAGTTTGCTGCCATCGGAGCCATTGCCAATGACAATCCAGATGTGAAATTTTTGCTGGTGGATTCTTATCCCACGGATGCAGAAGGAACTGAGGTTGCCTGTGACAATGTATATGCAATGCAGTTTAAGGAGCAGGAGAGCGGATTCTTTGCAGGAATGGCGGCAGCCCTGGAGACCAAGACCGGAAAGGTGGCTGTAGTCAATGGAATCGCTTATCCATCGAATGTAAACTATCAGTACGGATTTGAGTCCGGAGTGAATTATGCCAATGCTAAGCTTGGCGCTGCGGCAGAGGTTGTGGAGATTGCTTCCTATGCAGGAACTGATGTGACTAATGCCAATGTAGGCGGCAACTATGTGGGAAGCTTTGCAGATGAGGCCACAGGCAAGGTAGTGGGCAAGGCTCTCATTGATCAGGGCTGCGATATTATCTTTGTGGCAGCAGGCGGTTCTGGCAATGGCGTATTTACCGCAGCAAAGGAAGCTACGGGTGTAAAAGTGATTGGCTGTGATGTAGATCAGTATGACGACGGAGCCAACGGAGCAGACAATATTATTCTTACTTCCGGCCTGAAGGTTATGGGAATGAATGTGGAGAAGCAGCTGAATGCCATTATGGACGGAAGCTTTGTAGGAGGCAACGCACTGCTGGGAGCAGACACGGATTCCACCGGGTTTGTAAAAGAGGACGGACGTCATCAGATGTCAGCAGAAACCATTGAGAAGCTGGATGAAGCATACGGGCTGGTGAAGGACGGAACCATTGTTCCGGCGGCCAACTTTAACAACATTCAGCCGGACGATTTCCCAGGACTGAAGTAAAAAGGTTATTGTTTACTGGCTTGCCGGCACACAGTAACATAACAGACTGTCACGGGTAAGGAACCCCGGCTTATAGGATTCGAGCGGAATGCCTATGAGCCGGGATTTTTTGTTACAGTTAGGGAGGCAATGTTATTTTGTTAATAACATTGATTTATGGGGCGGGGAATCTGACATAAACAGGAAGAAGAGGAGGGACGGCATGTGGGAAAATATTATTGAGATGAACCACATTACCAAGCGTTTTCCGGGCATTGTGGCAAATGATGATGTGACGCTGCAGATCCGAAAGGGAGAGATTTTCGCGCTGCTGGGGGAGAATGGGGCAGGAAAATCCACGTTGATGAGCATGCTGTTTGGAATGTATGAACCAGATGAGGGGGAGATTGTGATTCGGGGAAAAAAGGAGAGAATCACGTCTCCCAGCTATGCAACCAGACTGAATATTGGTATGGTGCATCAGCATTTTAAGCTGGTGGAAAACTATACTATCACAGAGAATATTATTTTGGGATTGGAGAGCAAAGACCGGCTTTTTGGAATCCTTCCCTTTGTGGATATCAAAAAGGCGGACAAAAAGGTGGAGGAATTGTCCAGAAAGTATGGTTTGGAGGTAAATCCTACGGATGTGATTGAAAATCTCAATGTGTCGGTGCGCCAGCGGGTGGAGATTTTGAAAATGCTTTACCGGGAGGCGGAGATTCTGATTTTTGATGAGCCGACTGCTGTGCTGACTCCCCAGGAAATCGAATTTTTGCTGGAGATCATTCGGGGCCTTCGGGAAAACGGGAAGACCATTATTCTGATTACCCACAAGCTGGAGGAGATTAAAAAGGTGGCGGACCGGTGCGGGATTCTGAACCGGGGCAGACTTGTGGATGTGCTGGATGTGGCCTCCACCTCCACAAGAACCATGGCCAATCTGATGGTGGGGCGGGAGGTGTCCTTTACTGTGGAAAAACAGGAGCCGGATTTTAAGGAAACGGTTCTTGAGGTGAAAAATCTTACTGTGAAAAATCAGGATGGTTTTCCGGTGGTAAAGGAGGTGTCCTTTTCAGTCCGGGGCGGGGAAATCTTTGCCATAGCAGGGGTGTCAGGCAATGGCCAGGTGGAGATTGCAGATGCCATTACAGGGCTTGCCAGGGCGTCAGAGGGAAGTATTGTGCTGAACGGGACAGATATTACCAGCTATAGTATCCGGAAGAGGACTTTGGAGGGAATCTCCTATATTCCTGAGGACCGTCAGGCTTTTGGTCTGGTGCTGGATTTTGATTTGGGAGAGAATCTGGCTCTGAAGGATTATTTTAAGGAGCCATTTTCCAGAAAAGGGATTCTCAATTCAGCAGAATTTGTCCGGTATGGGGAGGAACTGATTGAGCGGTATGACATTCGAAGCGGTCAGGGAGTGGGGACTGTGGTTCGTTCCATGAGTGGCGGCAATCAGCAGAAGGCTATTATCGGCCGGGAGATTGAGCTTAAGTCTCCTCTGATGATTTTTGTGCAGCCAACCAGAGGACTGGATATTGGGGCCATTGAAAATATTCACCGGCAGATTATCCAGGAGAGGGATGCAGGAAAGGCGATTCTTCTCATTTCTCTGGAGCTGGATGAAATTATGGATTTGGCAGATACCATTGGGGTCATTTACAACGGACAGATTCAGAAAATTGCGGACAGAAAGTCTTTGACAGCCAATGAAGTGGGAGAATTTATGATGGGGGTGAAATCAGATGAAAGGAATTAGCCATGGACTGAAAAAGGGAATGGTGCGGCTGCTGGGAAATGAGCGGCAGCAGTCTGTGACCATTCCGCTGTTTGCCATTGTGTTAAGCTTGCTGGCAGGGGCAGTGGTGATTTTGTTTTTGGGGAAGAATCCTCTGGCAGCGTACCAGAATCTCCTTCAGGGCTCCGGAATTTTGCCGAAACCTACCTATGCGGGATATAAAAGTATTTTGACAGATTTTACCAGCTTTATGAATGCCTGGACTCCCATGCTGTTTGCCTCTCTTTCCGTGGCTGTGGCTCTTCGGGCAGGGCTGTTTAATATTGGAGTGTCCGGACAAATGCTGACAGCAGGGTTTCTCACTACATTGATTGTGGGATACAGTTCCCTGGCAGCTCCCATTGCAAAGCCACTTGTGCTTGTGGTGGGAATGGTCACAGGGGCAGCAGTAGGCGGGCTGATTGGATGGCTGAAGCACCAGTTTAACATCAATGAGGTGGTTTCTTCCATTATGATTAATTACATCGCCCAGTATGTAATCAGCTTTTTTATTAACACTTATTTTGTAAATCCCGTGTCCCGTCAGTCCAATGCAGTCTCCAAGGCAGCAAGGCTGACTTTGATGGACACGCCAGTTGGAAATCTGAAAATGGATATTCCTTTGGGAATTGTGCTGGCTGTGCTTACGGCATTTCTGGTGAAGTTTCTTCTGGACCGGACTGTATTTGGATATGAGATCAAATGCGTGGGTACCAGCAAGAATGCAGCCAGATATGCAGGAATCAATGTGGGAAGAAATGTGGTGGCCTCTATGGTAATCTCCGGAGGATTGGCAGGGTTGGCAGGTGTGACCTATTATATGGGG
>CATLIJ010000043.1 GCA_949948825.1 uncultured Clostridiaceae bacterium | reverse complement strand
ACCGGGGGGCTTCTCCCATTCAGTGGGCTGTGATTCACGGGGATAAGGAGACAGGGATCACCACCATGAAGATGGATGAGGGCATGGATACCGGGGACATTCTGGAGACAAGGGTCATTGCTCTTACGAAGGAGGAGACAGGAGGGAGCCTGTTTGACCGGTTAAGCGTGCTGGGAGGGGAGCTGATTTTGTCCACCCTGGAAAAGCTGGAGGCAGGAACCCTGACCGGTACGCCTCAGGACCATGAAAAGGCCACTTATGTAAAGAAGATTCCTAAGTCCATGGGGGAGATTGACTGGACCATGGATGGGGAGGCGATTGAGCGGCTGATCCGGGGGCTGAATCCATGGCCCAGCGCTTATACCTGGCTGGAGGGAAAGATGTTAAAGCTGTGGGCAGCAGAGGTGCTTTTGGAGGATGGACCGGAGCAGCCAGGAACCATTGTCCAGGCTTTGGATTCTGGACTTTATGTGAGAACCGGCAGAGGAATCTTAAGGATTGTAAGCCTTCAGATGGAGGGAAAGAAGCGGATGGATACTGCCGCCTTTCTTCGGGGCTTTCCCCTGAAGGCAGGGATGCGGCTGGAAAGGAGCTGATGTTTTATGATGCCTTATTACCGTGGATTTTATGGGTTTGATCCCACTTATCTTCTTGTGATCCTTGGCGCTGTGCTGTCCATGTGGGCGTCTGCCAGGGTCAATGGAACATTTCAAAAATATTCCCAGATCCGCAGCCGGACTGGCATGACTGGAGCTGACGCGGCCAGACAGCTGCTTCGCTCCCAGGGTGTCTTTGATGTGACCGTGCAGCCAGTGCGGGGACAGCTGACAGACCATTATGATCCTCGAACCAAGACGGTGAATTTGTCGGATTCTGTCTATGGAATGACTTCTGTGGCAGCCATTGGAGTGGCAGCCCATGAATGTGGTCATGCCATCCAGGACAATGTGGGCTATGGCCCTCTGCGCCTTAGAGCTGCCTTTGTTCCGGTGGCAAACCTGGGAAGCAAGCTTTCCTTGCCTCTTATTTTATTTGGAATGCTCATTGGCCTTACTCCTTTTATCCGGATCGGCATCTGGATGTTTGTGCTGGCTCTTTTGTTTCAGGTGATCACCCTTCCGGTTGAGTTCAATGCTTCTGGCAGAGCTGTGAAGCTTCTCGGAAAAATCGGCATCTTACAGGAGGATGAGGTGGATTATACCAAAAAGGTTTTGGGAGCAGCAGCTCTGACCTATGTGGCAGCGGTTGCGGCATCTGTTTTACAGCTTCTCCGGCTGGTGATTTTGTTTGGAGGTCGGAGGGACGATGACTGACGCAGGGGGAAAGGGAGGAAAAAGGTCTTCGCAGAAACCTACAAAGACCAGGGAGATTGTGCTGGATGTTCTTTTGGAGGTGCTGGAAAGGGATGGATTTGTCCATGACTGCCTAAGGCAGGCTTTGGAGAAATATCAATATCTGGAAAAGCCGGACCGTGCATTGATTACCCGGATGGCGGAGGGTACTGTGGAGTATCTTCTGACCATTGACCAGACGCTTCGCGCCTGTTTAAACACCAGGCTGGAGAAGCTGAAGCCAGTGATTCGCACCATACTCAGAATGAGTGTGTATCAGATCCTTTGGATGGACCGGGTGCCGGATTCCGCAGTGTGCAATGAGGCGGTGAAGCTGGCCGCTGGCCGCAGCCTTGGGGGACTTAAGGGATTTGTCAACGGGGTTTTGCGAAGCGTGGCCCGAAGAAAAGAGGAATTTGTGTATTTGGACTGGCCGCTGAAATATTCCATGCCTTCCTGGATTGTGGAGCTTTGGAAGGAACAGTATCCGGATGAGATTGTGGAAAAGATGCTCAAAGGATTTTTGATTCAAAGGCCAGTGACGGTCCGGTGCAATCTTTCTCTGGCTTCTTTGGAGAAGATCCAGGAAAGCCTGGAACTCCAGGGAGTGAGGGCAGCTTCCAGCAGTCTTTTGCCCGAGGTGCTTTTGCTGGAAGGCTATGATTATCTGGAGCGGCTTAAAGCTTTTCAGAAAGGGTGGATTCAGGTGCAGGACCCGGCTTCTGCCCTTGTAGCCCTGGCTGCGGCTCCTGCGGCCGGGAGTGAGGTGCTGGAGGTGTGCGGAGCGCCGGGAGGGAAAAGCTTTCATATGGCGGATTTGCTGAAGGGAACCGGCAGGGTTACGGTTCGGGATCTGACAGAGGAAAAGATTGGTCTGGTGAGAGCAGGCATTGCCCGCGTTGGGTTTACGAATATTCAGACACAGGTGTGGGATGCCCTGGCGCTGGATGAGAGCTGGGTGGAAAAGGCGGATATTGTGATTGCTGATTTGCCGTGCTCTGGTCTTGGAGTTATTGGAAAGAAGCCGGATATTAAATATCGGATTACCAGGGAGAAAATGGAATCGCTCGCAGCGCTTCAGCGGAAGATTCTGGCTGTGGCCTCCCAATATGTGAAGCCGGGGGGAAAGCTGGTTTACAGTACCTGTACTGTGAATGTCCGGGAAAATCAGGATCAGAGAACTTGGTTTTTGGAGAATTTTCCTTTTGTGCCCGGGGAGTTTCCGGAAATGTTTGGGGAGCGGATAGGGGAGGAGTCTTTGAGAGACGGGTATGTCCAGCTGCTGCCTGGGGTGCATGATTGTGATGGGTTTTTTATTGGGGTTTTTAGGAAGAGGTTATGAGGGGGGCGCAAGAAGGGTGCGGAGGGTCCGCAAGAGGGGTGCGAAGGGTCCGCAAGAGGGGTGCGGAGGGTCCGCAAGAGAAGAAGGAGAGAACGTTTCAAGACGCGTTCTCACTCCGTTTTTCACGTAGCGGTACTAAGGCGCTTGAAAGACAGCGCCTAAGTGCCGACGTGAAAAGAGGGTCTTTCAACGTTCTCTCCTTCTTCTCTTGCTGCTTTTCTGGCATTGCTTATATTGAGTGTTGTTTGCTTTAGTTTTGCTTATATTAGGTGTTGCTTGTTTTAGCATTGCTTATATTAGGTGTTGCTTGTTTTAGTCTTGTTTATATTAGGTGTTGCTTGTTTTAGCATTGCTTATATTAGGTGTTGCTTGTTTTAGTCTTGCTTATATTAGGTGTTGTTTGTTTTAGTCTTGCTTATATTAAGTGTTGTTTATTTTAAGTATAGCTTATTTTGGTATTGTTTATTTTGGGGTATAGCTTATTTTAAATATTGCTTATTTTAAGCATGAATCAGATGAATGAACTTGGCTGGAAAAGGGTATGTTTGGGGTGGGGGATTGGTTACATAAAAATAGGAATTTGGATTGTGTTTATGGATAGAATGGATATAAAATCTTTGTCTTATGAGGATTTGGAGCGAAGGCTGGTGGGGATGGGGGAGAGGGCGTTTCGGGCCGGACAGGTGTTTGGATGGCTCCATGAAAAGCTGGTGACGGATTTTGACCAGATGGGGAATGTTCCGGCTGCTTTGAGGGAGCGCCTGAAGGAGGAGTTTGCTTTGACGGTGCTGGAGCCGGTGGAGGTGAAGGTCTCCAGGGTGGATGGCACGCGTAAGTATTTGTTTGGGCTGGCGGATGGGAATGTGATTGAGAGTGTTTGGATGAAGTATCATCATGGCTGCTCGGTGTGTGTTTCTTCGCAGGTGGGGTGCCGGATGGGGTGTGCTTTTTGTGCTTCTACTATTGAGGGGCTGGAGCGGAACCTGACGCCGGGGGAGATGCTGGAGCAGGTTTACCGGATTCAGTCTCTGACAGGGGAGCGGGTTTCTCATGTGGTGGTTATGGGGTCTGGAGAGCCTTTTGACAATTATGATTCATTGATGGGGTTTTTAAGGCTGCTTTCTCATGAAAAGGGACTGAATATAAGCCTTCGGAATGTGACTGTCTCCACCTGCGGCCTTGTGCCGGGGATTCTTCGGTTTGCCGGGGAAGGGCTTCCGGTGACTTTGGCCTTGTCTCTTCACGGGTCGAATGATGAGGTGCGGAGGAGTCTGATGCCAGTGGCAAATAAGTATCCTTTGGAGGAGGTTTTAAGCGCCTGCCAGGAGTATTTCAGGCAAACCGGCCGAAGGCTGACCTTTGAGTACAGCCTGATTAAGGGGGTCAATGACAGCCCTTCCCAGGCCAGGGAGCTTGCTGCCCTGGTTGCTCCTCTCCATGGCCATGTGAACCTGATTCCCGTGAATCCAGTGGAGGAAAGAGGGTATCACAGTTCTGGTAAAAAGGATATTCAGGCGTTTCAGGCGGTTCTTACAAAGGCAGGAATTGCTGTTACCATAAGAAGAGAGATGGGCAGGGATATTCAAGGGGCCTGCGGGCAGCTGAGGAGAAGCTTCCGAAAGAAGCAAGGCTGTCAAAAGGCCGACCCAGGAGGTGTTTGAAATATGCATTTGTTCAAACATGTTCCAGGAAAGGGAAAGGAGGCTGACAGCATGCAGGCCTATGCATTAACGGATGTGGGAAAATCCCGCAGCATGAATCAGGATTACGTTTATTCTTCCACATCCCCCGTAGGTTCTCTGGATAATCTGTTTCTTGTGGCAGACGGCATGGGAGGACATAACGCGGGAGATTATGCGTCTCGCTATACAGTGGAAAATCTGGTGGCTTTCCTTCAGGAAAAGCATCCGGGAAAGGATATTCAGAGCCTTTTAAAAGAAGGAATCCGGCAGGTGAACCGGGAGCTGTATTACCGTTCCCTGGAAAAGGAGGAGCTTTCCGGCATGGGGAGCACTCTGGTTGCTGCCACGGTGAAGGGGACTGTTCTCTATGTGGCGAATGTGGGAGACAGCCGTCTGTATCTTCTCAGAGAAAAGCTGGAACAGATTACCAGGGATCATTCTTTTGTGGAGGAGCTGGTTGCCCTGGGAAAGCTGAAAAGGGACAGCCGGGATTATCAGAAGAATAAGAACATTATTACGCGGGCAATGGGAACAATGAAAACCGTGGATACCGATTTGTTTGCTTTAAAGCTGAAGCCAGGAGACCGGATTCTTATGTGCTCAGATGGTCTTAGCAATATGGTGGATGAGTTTGAGATGGAGTATATTATCCGCGCTGAGGAGGGGGTCCGCAGAAAGGCGGAGGCTCTTGTGGAAGCGGCGAACCGGGGCGGAGGCAGGGACAATATTTCTGTGATTCTGATTGAACCTCAGATAAGAGAGGTGATGCTATGAATTTAAGGCCCGGAACGTATTTGCAGGATCGTTATGAGATATTGGAGCAGGCAGGCTCCGGCGGAATGTCTGTGGTCTATAAAGCCAGATGTCACAAGCTGAACCGTCTGGTGGCCATTAAGGTGCTGAAGGAAGAATTTAGCAATGACAGTACTTTTGTGGGAAAATTCAAAATGGAAGCCCAGGCAGCGGCAAGACTGTCCCACCCGAACATTGTCAGTGTATATGATGTAATTGATGAGGGAAAGCTTCACTATATTGTGATGGAATTAATTGAGGGAGTGACCCTGAAGACCTATATTACCAGAAAAGGGCGGTTGGAAATCAAAGAAAGCATTGGCATAGCCATTCAGGTGGCTTCTGGAATTGCGGCGGCCCATGAACAGCATATTATCCACCGGGATATTAAACCTCAGAATATGATGGTCTCCAGGGACGGAAAGGTGAAGGTGGCAGACTTTGGCATTGCCCGAGGTGTGTCCACTCAGACCATGAACTCAGCTGCCATGGGGTCCGTTCATTACATTTCTCCGGAACAGGCCAGAGGCGGGTACAGTGATGAGCGCAGTGATATTTATTCTCTTGGCATTACCCTGTATGAGATGGTGACTGGACGGCTGCCCTATGAGGGGGAGAATACAGTGGCAATTGCTCTGTCTCATCTGGAGGAGCCCATGGTGCCTCCAAGCGCATACAACAAAGAGATTCCGGTCAGCCTGGAAAAGATTATCTTAAAATGTACGGCAAAAAAGCCGGAGAACCGGTATGGAACAGCCAATGAGCTGATTATGGATTTGAGAAGGTCTCTGGCTCAGCCGGACGGAGCTTTTGTCCAGAATACCAACAACCAGCGTGCTCTTGCTGGCCAGACCGTACAAATCAGCGGCAAGGATCTGGCAAGGATCAAAGAGCAATACACGCCGGTCCGGGAGGAGCCAGTCCGGGAGTACGTGCGGGAGGAGTCGGTCCGGGAGTATGGACGGGAGGAGCCGGTCCGGGAGTACGTGCGCAGGCCGGCAAAGGAGGCGGCAGCTTCCCGATACCCTACAGAAAACCGGCGTACCAGCGGACGCCGCCCTCCGAGAAAAGAGGAGCCGGAGGACCCGGTCAATACTCAGATTGAACGGCTGCTTGCCGGAGCGGGCATTGTGGTGGCCATTCTGATTGTGGCAGTGCTGATTGTGGTATTTTCCAGACTGGGGGGGATTTTCCAGGCCGGATCAGGACTTCTTGGCAAGGAGTCTTCCCAGGAAAGTGTGGATATCACGGCTGTTACCAGGGAAAACGGAGAGACTCTGAAGGATTCGGAGGTCTATATGCCGGATGTGCTGGATTTGCCGGAGGATCTGGCAGAGGCTAAGCTTAAGGAGAATTTCTTAAGCATGAAGCCAACCTATCAGGTTTCGGAGGATGTGGAAAAAGGCCATATTATTTCACAGAAGCCAGATCATGGAACGGTTGTATCCAAGTATTCTCATGTGAATGTGGTGGTCAGCCTTGGATCTGACAAAATTGACCTCACAGCTCTTAATCTGCAGGAACTGGGTGTGGCTTCCGGAAAAAAACTTCTGGAGGATCAGGGGCTTACGGTTCAGATTGTGGAGGAGGAGAATGAGACTGTGGAGAAGGGGGCATTGATCCGCTTTGAGCCGGAAAAGGCGGAGAGCGGCAGCGCAGTGACCTTTTATGTGAGCACAGGTCCTCATGTGGATCTGGTTCCAGTGCCGGATCTGACCGGAAAGCCAGAGGCAGAGGCGCTTGCTCTTCTTGGAGAGGCGGGGCTGCAGCCTGGGGAAACCTCTGCTGAAAACAGTGATACGGTTCCCAAGGGCAATATTATCCGGCAGAGCGGCGGTGAGAACGGTCAGATTGCACCAGGCGGGAGAATCAGCTATGTGGTCAGCAGCGGGCCGGAGGAAAAACAGCAGCAGCGGTATGTGGCTTCCATTGACACAGTGTATGATTTAAGCAGCCTTATCGGGCCGGGTGCCAGCAGTACCAATGCTACAGTGCTGATCCGGCTTCATCAGAAGGAACCTGACGGCTCCTCTATTTACCGGACGCTGACAGAGGCAAAGAGCATTACCGGAGCTACGTTGAGTCCGGTCAGCTATACCAGCATTGAAAGTATGAATGGCAGTGACCAGGTAGAAGTGGAGGTAGTGGAGGTGGAGACAGGAGCTGTGTTAAAGTCCTATCCTCTGACATTTTTCCCCATGGATTAGGAATTGTGCAAGGACAGCTTTATGGATTGCACTGAAGGCTTTTCTTCAGTGCGCAGGCAAAAACGGAGACATATGACTGGAAAAATTATAAAAGGGATTGCAGGATTTTATTATGTCCATGACCAGCAGAAAAAAGTGTATGCGTGTAAGGCAAAGGGAGTGTTCCGTAAGCGGGGCATCAGGCCATTGGTGGGTGATGACGTGGAATTTACTATATTGGATGAGGAGGCAGGGGAAGGGAATATTGATGAGATTCTTCCCAGGAAAAATCAGCTGCTCCGCCCTGCCAGCGCCAATGTGGACCAGGCTCTGGTGGTATTTGCCATTACACAGCCAGAACCAAACCTAAACCTTCTGGACCGTTTTCTGGTGATGATGGAGATGCAGGAGATTCCTGTGGCAATCTGTTTTAACAAGATGGATTTAGGGAAGGAAAAGGACCAGCTTTTCTATGAAGAGATCTACAAAGACAGCGGGTGTCAGGTGTATTTTACCAGCACCCGCGACGGACAGGGAGTGGAGCAGGTAAGAGAGAGGTTAAGGGGGAGGACCACCATCCTGGCAGGTCCTTCCGGGGTGGGGAAATCTTCTCTTACCAATCTTCTTCACCCGGAGGCAGATATGGAGACCGGGATGGTCAGCAGAAAGATTCAAAGGGGAAAGCACACGACCCGCCATGCGGAGCTTTTTTGCGTGGAGGAGGAGACTTATCTTATGGACACTCCGGGATTCAGCTCTCTTTGTGTGGAGGGCTTTGAGGCAGCAGAGCTGAAGGATTATTTTCCGGAGTTTTACCGTTACAAGGAGGAATGCCGGTTTGGTGAGGACTGTGTCCATGTGGGAGAGCCGGTGTGCGGCGTGAAGGCAGCAGTGAGAGAACATAAGATCAGTCAGAGCCGGTATGATAATTATGTGCTTTTATACCAGGAGCAAAAGGGAAAAAGGAGATATTAGGGATGAAGACAATATTGGCGCCGTCTTTGCTGGCGGCGGATTTTGGAAAATTGGGTCAGGAGGTGAGGGAGGTTGCGGCAGCAGGGGCAGAGTTTATTCATATTGATGTGATGGACGGAATGTTTGTTCCCAGCATCTCCTTTGGTCTGCCGGTGATCAAAAGCCTGCGTCCCTTTACGGACAAGGTGTTTGACGTACACATGATGGTGGAGGAGCCAGGACGTTATGCGGAGGCTATGAAGGAGGCAGGAGCTGATTTGGTCTGTGTCCATCAGGAGGCATGCTGCCATCTGGACCGGACGCTTCACCAGATTCGGGATTTGGGCATGAAGGCAGGGGTGGCCATTAATCCTGCCACACCGGTTTCCACCCTGGAGTGGGCTTTGGAGCAGGTGGATCTGGTTCTTGTCATGTCTGTAAATCCAGGCTTTGGAGGGCAGAAATGGATTCCCTATGCAAAGGAGAAGATACGCCAGGTTCGGGAACGGCTCTGCGCCCTGGGACTGGAGGAACAGGTGAGGATTGAGGTGGACGGCGGTATTAATCAGGAGAATGTGAGGGAAGCTGTGGAAGCCGGAGCCAATGTGATTGTGGCTGGTTCCGCTGTGTTTGCAGGAGACCGGACAGCCAATGTAAAGGGATTTTTGAAAAAATTTGAGATGATTGAGGGATAAAGGAAAAATGAGAGCGTGTCTGGTAATTACGGGCGGAAGGCTGGATCTGGCTTTCGCCCGGTCTTTTTTGAAGAGAGAAAAATTTGACAGAATTGTGGCAGTGGATGGGGGCTTGGAGGGCGCAGAGGCTTTGGGCCTTGTGCCGGATTATGTGGTAGGAGATTTTGACACAGTGAAAAGGCCGGTGAGAGAACGGTTTGAGAAGATTCCCCATATTGTCTGGAAATGCCATAAACCGGAAAAAAACGAGACAGACACAGAGCTGGCCCGAAGCCTTGTGCTGACCCTGGGATGTGAGAGGGCTGTGTTTTTGGGGGCTACCGGCGGAAGGCTGGACCATATGATGGCAAATATTGATGTGCTCTATGCCTGTATGCAAAAGGGAGTGGAGGCATGGATTGTAGATCCGCAAAACCGTCTTTATCTTCTGGATGAGGGAAAGACCTTTTACCGGGACCAGCTGTGGGGAAAATATGTGTCGTTTCTGCCCTACACGGAACAGGTTTTGGGCATCACTTTGACTGGTTTTCAATATCCTCTGAAGAAAAAGAATATCCGGCGGGGAGAGGAGGCAGGACTTTGCATCAGCAATGAGGTGGCAGAGGAGATGGGACAGATTGTCTTTGATGAGGGTGTGCTGATTTGCGTGGAGTCCTGTGACTGAAACTATTGATTCACAGTAACAGTTCAAATGGCGGGAAAGTAAACTGGTATGGTTAAAAAGTTTCAAACTGGTTATTTATAACAATCCACTTGCGTGCTATGATGAGGCCAATCGTTTAAGATGAAAAAAGGAGGATAAAAATTATGAATAATCAGAAAGAAAACCAGGTTTACAAAATTGTGCTGACAGCGCTGATGGCTGCTTTATGTTATGTGGCATTTACATTTTTGAAGATTCCGATTCCCACCTTTGGCGGCGACTATGTGGCTTTGCACATTGGAAATGCGTTTTGCGTTTTGGCTGCTCTTTTGCTGGGTGGAGTTTATGGAGGACTGGCAGGCTCTCTTGGAATGACCATTGCAGATTTGTTAGATCCGGTATATATTACCAGCGCTCCAAAGACTTTTGTGCTAAAGCTTTGTATTGGACTGATAGCAGGATTTGTGGCTCACCGGATCGGACATATTACAGAGGACCATGATGCCAGGTATGTGTTCAAATGGTCCCTGATTGCTTCTGTGGCAGGGCTTGGGTTTAATGTGATTATGGACCCGATTGTGGGATATTTTTATAAAAATTTTGTTTTGGGAGTTCAGTCAGACGCAGCGAAGATTATGTCCACCTGGGCAGCAGGGGTGACGTTTATCAACGCAGTGGCGGGAACCATTGTGGTGGTGGTGGTTTACATGGCGGTGCGGCCAGTGTTAAAGAAGTCAGGGATGTTTTTGAAGGTTTGAGGGATTTACAATTTCCCCCTTTCCTTTCCGTTAAAAATGTAGTATAATCTGGAAACGTAACAGTTCAGACGGAGCATCTTCTTGCCCGTCTTCAACGGACAAGAAGCATCGGATGTCCATCCGATGTGGAAACTGGCATAAATTTTGGCTTACAAGCGAGCTTGACGCCCAAAATTTATGCCAGTTTCCCCGCCGTCTGAACTGTTACTTGGAAACTATAGGAGTGACAGAAAAACCATAAGAATAACAATTCTGGACACAGGAGAAATATAGGAGGAGATTATGTTAGATTTAAAGTTCGTGAGGGAAAATCCGGAGATTGTGAAGAAAAATATTGAAAATAAATTTCAGTTTGACAAGCTTCCCCTGGTGGATGAGGTGATTGAGCTGGATGGGAAGAACCGGGCAGCCAAGACTGAGGCAGATAATCTTCGGGCCATGCGCAATAAGCTTTCCAAGCAGATCGGGCAGCTGATGGGGCAGGGGAAGAAGGAGGAGGCCGAGGAGGTGAAGGCCCAGGTGGCAGCCAATGCCAGTCGTCTGGCAGAGCTGCAGGCCCAGGAGACTGAGCTGGAGGAAAAGATCCGGAAAATTATGATGACCATTCCCAATATTATTGATCCCAGCGTACCCATTGGGAAGGATGACAGTGAGAATGTGGAGCTGGAACGGTTTGGGGAACCAGCAGTGCCGGATTTTGAAATTCCTTACCATACAGATATTATGAAGAGCTTTGACGGCATTGATCTGGATGCAGCAGGACGGGTGGCAGGAAATGGTTTTTATTATCTGATGGGAGACATTGCGCGGCTTCACTCCGCAGTCATTTCCTATGCAAGGGATTTTATGATTGACCGGGGATTTACCTATTGTGTGCCGCCGTTTATGATTCGCAGCAATGTGGTGACAGGGGTTATGTCCTTTGCCGAGATGGATGCCATGATGTATAAGATTGAAGGGGAGGATCTGTATCTGATCGGAACCAGCGAGCATTCCATGATTGGAAAGTTTATTGACACCATCACTCCGGAGGAGCAGCTGCCCAAGACCATGACCAGCTATTCTCCCTGTTTCCGCAAGGAGAAGGGCGCTCACGGGATTGAGGAGCGGGGCGTATACCGAATTCATCAGTTTGAAAAGCAGGAGATGATTGTGGTGTGCAGGCCGGAGGAATCTCCCATGTGGTATGAGAAGCTGTGGCAGAATACAGTGGATCTGTTCCGTTCTCTGGATATTCCGGTGCGGACGTTAGAGTGCTGCTCCGGGGATCTGGCAGACTTAAAGGTAAAGTCCTGTGATGTGGAGGCATGGTCTCCCCGGCAGAAGAAGTATTTTGAGGTGGGCTCTTGTTCCAATCTGGGAGACGCCCAGGCACGGCGGTTAAAGATCCGGGTAGACGGGGAAAACGGGAAATATTTTGCCCATACATTGAACAATACTGTGGTGGCTCCGCCGCGGATGCTGATTGCATTTTTGGAGAATAATCTCCAGAAGGACGGGACGGTTCGGATTCCCAAGGTGCTGCAGCCGTACATGGGCGGTATGGAAAAAATGGAGCCGAAAAATAAATAAAAAAGTAATAGACAAAGACAGAGGAATGGAGTAGAATTACAGGTGGCCCTCCAAGATGAGGTTTGGCGAAGGCCGGAGAAAGGGACCTTTCAGAGAATTGACGGAAGGTCCTTAAGGAAAGTACAGGAAGGGAGAACCGAGTATGAAACCATGGAATGTGGTTGTGGACGGCAGGCAGTATGAGATTAAGGCAAAAGGAAGCTCTCTGCTGGTCAATGGAGACAAAGTAAAACTGAAAACCCTCATGTCAAAGAAGGATGGTATGTGGAAGATTTATGAACTTCCCTTAGGTCCCAAAAAGGCGGAATTTTATGTCAACACCTGGGTTGGCGGCTGCAAGATGGCCATGGATGGAGTGGACTGCGCTACAGGCAAACCATTTACTCCGCCAAAGCTTCCCAAGTGGGCCTATCTTTTTATGGTGGCGTTTCTGGCTTTGGCTGTATTAGGAGGCGCACTGGGCATTCTTTTAGGAATGATTGGAATTATGGCAGTGACTGCAGTGTCCTGCAATGAGAACTTTTCAGTTCCTGTGAGAGTTCTTTTGGATTTGGGAATCCTGGTGGTCTGTGTGGTAGTTGATTTTGCAGTTGCGTTTATGATTGCAGGGGCGATCTACGGAATTTAATTGTACATAAGATTTTTCTGAGGAGTTAGGAAAGATAACATTGACAGACTGTAAATGTCAATGTTATTTTTTCGTAACCGTTCAGATTGGTTATTTTTCGTAACTGTTCAGACTGAGTATTTTTTCGTAACTGTTCAGGGAAAGGAATTGAGGGAAAATGAATGTATTCAGTGAATTGATCCATTCGGTTTATGATTTAAAAAGCTATGGAATTTTTTTAAAGGACAAAAAGCGAAAGACCTTTTTGTTTGGATTTTTGCTGGTTCTGCTGTATTATCTGGTGACAGTTATTCTGCCGTTTGTTCAGTTTCAGGTGTCAACCGGAGGAATCGGAAGGGTGGTAGAGGAATTTTTGCCGGAGTTTACTATTGCTGACAGCAAGCTTCAGGTGGACGGTCAGTTTGAGCTGGATGAGGGGGATGTGTATGTTTTTGTAGATACTGAGCATGAGCTTTTGGATAATAATGAGATTCAGAAAATTCTGCGCAGATATAATACGGTTTTGGTGGCTAATGAAGAGTCTCTTGTAATCAAAAGCAATAATCAGATTCAGTACCTGGAATTTTCTCAGATGGACCCGGAATTTGAGATGACAAAAAGCGGGTTGATTGATATGTTCCTGCCTTTTGTCAATGTAGCTATAGTCGCAGTTTTGGTAGTGGTCTTTTTGTTTATGCAGGGGACGTTTTTCTTTGGGGTTTTGTTTGTCGGGCTGTTTGGAATGATTGTAGCGTCCTGCATGAAGTCGAATCTGACCTTTGGGCAGCTTTATAAGCTGGGGGTATACACCCGAACCACTCCGCTTTTGATCAAAGGGCTGGTCTCCTTCCTTCCCTTTGGCATTCCTCTCTATT
>CATLIJ010000042.1 GCA_949948825.1 uncultured Clostridiaceae bacterium | reverse complement strand
GAATCCGCAGCCATATTTATATTGCCACCAAAACTGCCGCGGACAATGCAGAAAGCTTTTGGAAGGACTTGGAGACCAGTCTTACCTTGTTAAAAACCGACTATATTGACATATATCAGTTTCACAATCCGTCTTTCTGCCCCAGACCCGGCGATGGAAGCGGTCTTTATGAAGCAGCCTTAAAAGCCAGAGAACAGGGAAAAATCCGTTTTATCTCCATTACCAACCACCGCCTTGCAGTAGCCAGAGAAGCGGTGGAATCGGATCTTTATGATACACTGCAGTTTCCCTTCTGCTATCTTTCCGGTGAGCCTGAGCTGAATCTGGTTCAGGGATGTAAAGAGCATCAGATGGGATTTATTGCCATGAAAGCTTTATCTGGCGGACTGATCACAAACTCAGCTGCTGCCTATGCTTTTGCTGCTCAATATCCAGAGGTGCTTCCCATTTGGGGGATTCAGAGAGACCATGAACTGGACGAATTCTTAAGCTATGTGAAGAACCCGCCTGTAATGACTGACCAGATTCGTGATTTGATTGACCAGGACCGGCTTCAGCTCTGCGGAAGCTTCTGCCGGGGATGCGGCTATTGTATGCCTTGTCCGGTTGGCATTGAAATCAACAACTGCGCCAGAATGTCCCTGCTGCTGCGCCGTTCCCCCTCAGCCTCCCATTTGTCCCGGGAGGGACAGGCAAAAATGATGAAGATTAAAGAATGCCTTCATTGCGGAAAATGTGCCTCCCAATGTCCTTATGGCCTGGACACGCCTGCATTGCTGGAGCAGAATCTGAAAGATTATGAGGAGATTCTTGCAGGAAAAGAAATGACCCCCACCAACTTCTAAGCCGACTTATGAATCAGACAAAAAACGAAAGAGGTACATGTGATGTATCAAATCGCCATTTGTGATGACGAAATGATTGCCCTTAATAAAACAGAACATATGTTAAATGTTTACGAAAAGCTTCATCCACAATATAGCCTTTCCATCCAGTGCTTTACTAACGCAACGGAGCTTCTTGATAAAATAAAAGGAAATGACTACATGCCGGATTTAGTTCTTATGGACATTTATATGCCGGAAAGGCAGGGCATGGAAGCGGCAAAGGAGCTTCGGAAAATGGGCAATGAATGTCATATTGTTTTCCTTACTGCAGCCAAAGAATTTGCTTTAGAAGCTTTTAGTGTTAATGCAATACAATATTTGCTTAAACCGGTTTCCAGAGAAAAGTTCTTTCCGGTTCTGGATAAAATTTTATCGGATCTGGAGGATGACCGAAGAAAATATCTTCTGCTGCGTTCAGACGGACGAATCCATCGTGTACCAGTAAACAGTATTGTGTATTGTGAAGCTCAGAGAAAGCACCAATGCATTTATCTTTCCGATGGCTCACAGCTCCTTTTGCGCATGACTCTTGGGGGAATTTTTGACATGCTTTCTGATTACCCGGAATTTATCAAGGCTGGCATTGCCTATATTGTAAATCTGGATCATATTGAAAGCCTGAATGCTCAGTGGATGCAAATGGACAATGGAATGAAGGTATTTCTTCCCAGAGGAACCTACAAGCCTTTGAAAGAACAATATTTTGAGTATTATTGCGAAGAAAACAGTCAATAATCCATAAAAAGAAAGGAAGTCATTTCCTTTCTTTTTAAGTGTGCAGAAAAAAATGCAAAGTATTCCAAAAGTTACCAAAAACCCCTTTTATCTGGTATGATTTGCATAAGTAATCTGAATTCTGCAGGAATATAGAAGTAACAGATCGAACTGTTACATAGGAAAAGGGGGCAAATACAATGCTGGGCGGAGACTTTTGGATCTCTCTTTTGCGCAATTCCATGGGAGCTGGTCTTTTTATGAGTATATACCTGCTTTTGGACATTCCAAAATTCACCATGAAAAAAACAGTTGGATACTATATTGCATTCTGGATTTTTGCATCCATTATCTTTTCTGCATGGTTTTGGATGGACTCAAAATCCTTTGTCCGCTTTGGAGGCATTGCATCGGTTCCTGTAGTTGGGGTATTCTGCATATTTATGAGCAGGGAATTTGGATATCTGGCAATTTACAAGCTGGCTCTTGCATTTTACATGCTTACTGTAACCGTTTTTTGTGGTATTGATATTGCCCGTCTCTGGTTTCACGGCAATCTTTGGGCGGATATTGTGGTGCGTGGTTTTGTCATTGTGGGAATTATCTATTTTATTGAAAAAAAAATACGGTCGTTTTTTATTGAATGTACAAACTTCCTTCAGGAAACAATGGATCTGTTCAGCTCTGTTACACTGATTATATCTCTTATGGTTGTAGCGATTATAACCTTTTGGCCTGTTCCAGATCCCAATATATTTTCCATTCCCAACACAATACGAAAAGCTCTTTTACTGTTTATGGCTGGAATTATTCAATATGTAGTATTCCATTTGTATCTCCATTTGGGAATTGAACACCGATATGAAGCGGAAAAAGAATTGTTGAAAATGAATGAACAGCTTTTACAGCATCAGCTGGAACTGGTGAAGGAATCGGCAAAAGAGGCTGCAAGAATCCGCCATGATGCCCGCCATCATCGTCTTTTGATTGAGGAATATATTAAAAATGGGGACACGGATAAACTGCTTTCTTATGTAAAACAATATGAAGAGGATGTGAACAGCACAACAAATAGTTTTATCTGCGGCAATGAAGCGATTGGAAATATACTGTCTCTCTATGCAAAACGGGCTGCAAAGGAGAACATCCAGGTATCCATGAATGTGAGCGTGGACCAGGATATTGCAATCCGGGATATTGACCTGGTGGCAATTCTTGCCAACCTTTTTGAAAACGCCATCCACGGCTGCATCCATTCCAAAGCGCCCCGGCAGGAAATTCTGGTGTCAATTGTTCAGAAAAAGAACAAACTGGTTATGCAGTGCAAAAACACATGCTCCAATGATATTAAATTCCGCAAGGGACTTCCCGTATCCGGCACAGGGGAGGGAATTGGTATCTCCAGTATTATAAAAACAGTATCCTATTATAATGGAGAGACGGATTTTTTACTTGACAACAATATGTTTGTAGCCAGAGTTTTAATTAACTTTTCCGTTTTACCCCCCCCCATACCGAAAAAAGCCATTTTTTAATGCAGAAGATTTTTTATTGGAGGTAACACAAGATGAAAAACAATAAACTGCTGACCTTTATGGCATTGAAGGGCATCAGTCGTACACAGCTTTCCAAATCCACTGGCATTCCGGCCTCTACACTGGGACGGATTATCAATGGAGAAGTTCAGAAAGTGAAGGCAGTTTATATGGAAACAATTGCCAATGTTCTGGATACCTCAATCCACACTATTTTTGATGTACCGTTAGACAGTGATTTTCAGACCATTATCACTCCCAATGAGGCAGGAGCTTCTGTGACAAAGCTTCTGCTGCCAGATGAATCCATGCTCCTTTATTGGTATCAGAACTCTTACCAGGAGGGGAGAGCTGCTATTTTAAATCATGCCAAAGCCCAATATCTTGCAACGCAAAAGGATATTAACAGTAAATTAAGTATCACTTCCATTATGAATGCCACTGAAGACGGTGGAGCTGACCCTTTGGCTCCAGCTCTGGAAACCCGTTTTGACGCAAAGCCTCATACAGCATAATAGCTACGGAATTGGACAGATTCAGAGAACGGATTTCTCCCCACATGGGAATCCGGACACAGGCTTCCTGATATTCTACAAGAAGCTCCTCCGGAATTCCTGCGCTCTCTTTACCAAACATCAGATAACAGTCTGGCTCATATGTAGCCTCTGTATACATTTTCGGCGCCTTTGTGGTGGCCATGTAAAGCTTCGCCCCAGGATTTCTGTCCAGAAAATCCTGAAAATCACAATAGGTTGTCACGTCGAGCCGGTCCCAGTAATCCAGTCCGGCCCGACGTATGGCTTTTTCGTTCAGCTTAAATCCCAGGGGCTCTATTAAATGAAGGCGGGTGTTGGTGGCCGCACAGGTACGGCCAATGTTGCCTGTATTCTGAGGCATTTCTGGTTCATATAGGACGATGTTCATTCTTGGGGTGGTCATTTGGGCGTTTTCCTTTCGTTTTAATGACTTTTTAAGTCTTAGGACAGCCGCCTAAACGCTCTTTCCCTCCAGCCGCTTCACAAACCGCTCCAGCCTCCCCAGGGCTTCCTTCAGGTTCTTCAGGGAGTACGCATAAGAAATCCGCAGATATCCTTCTCCGCAGTCTCCAAAAGCAGTCCCTGGCACCACAGCCACTTTCTCTTCCTTTAAAAGGCGATTGGCAAATTCATCGGAAGTCATGCCGAACCGCTTAATGCTGGGGAAGGTGTAAAAAGCGCCCAGGGGTTCAAAACAATCCAGCCCCATCTCCTCAAAGGCATGGAGCAGATAGCGCCGCCGCTGGTCATAGGATTCGCACATATTTCTTACATCTTCATCGCTGTTTTTCAGAGCGTCAATTGCCGCATACTGGCTGGTGGTGGGAGCGCACATAATGGCAAACTGGTGGATCTTCAGCATCTGTTTTAAGATAACCTCCGGCCCGCAGGCGTATCCAAGACGCCATCCCGTCATGGCAAAGGCTTTGGAAAAGCCATTGATCAGCACGGTCCGCTCCCGCATTCCGGGAAGAGAGGCTATAGATACATGGGCTTCCTCTCCATAGGTCAGCTCTCCGTAAATCTCATCTGAAAGAACAAACAGATCGTGTTCTTCCACAATCTTTGCAATCTCCAGAAGATCTTTTCGCCGCATCACCGCACCGGTAGGATTGTTGGGGAAAGGCATGACAAGAATCTTTGTTTTGGGGGTAAGCTTTTCCAGCAGCTTTTCCGGGGTAAGACGAAACTCGTCCTTTGCCTCCAGCTCTATGGGTACTGCCTCGCCTCCTGCCAGCACAGCGCAGGGAACATAGGAAACAAAGCTGGGCTGCGGCACCAGCACCTGATCTCCTGGGTCCAGCATGGCCCGCATGGCAATGTCAATGGCCTCGCTGCCTCCGACCGTCACTATAATCTCCCGGTCCGGGTCATATTCCACATCATATTTGCGCTTCTGATAATTATGTATCTCCACCCGCAAATCCCGAAGTCCGGCATTGGCTGTGTAAAAGGTTCGTCCCTTTTCCAGAGAGTAAATTCCCTCTTCCCGAATATGCCATGGAGTGTCAAAGTCTGGTTCGCCCACGCCTAAAGAGATGGCATCCTTCATCTCGCTGACAATATCAAAAAATTTACGGATTCCGGACGGAGGAATCGTCACAATCTTCTCTGACAATGGATTTCTCACGGTGTAATCAACATCCTTTCATCCTGAACCTGGTCGCAGAGAACCGTACCGTGGTCCTTATATTTTTTCAGTACAAAGTGGGTGGCTGTGCTTAAGACGGAATCTAAGGGAGCCAGCTTATCAGACACAAACTGAGCCACCTGACGCATGGTCTTTCCCTCCAGAATCACAGTAAAATCATAAGCGCCGGACATCAGATACACAGCATTCACTTCACTGTACTGATAGATCCGTTCAGCCAGCTTATCAAATCCCATGCCCCGCTGCGGCGTCACCTTCACTTCAATCAATGCCACCACCTTTTCGTTGCTGGTGTTTTCCCAGTTAATCAGCGTATGATATCCACAGATAATATTTTCCTTTTCCATATCAGCAATCTCATTTGCCACTGCGGTTTCACTCTCACCCAATAAAACCGCCAGGTCCCGAATATCAATCCTGCTGTTTTTCTCAATCACTGCCAAAATTTTCTCTCTCATAATGGATTGCCTCCCTAAAATATTTTGTTACAGATGCCTGTCTTCACTCCGGCATATGTTCTTTCCAGTCAGGAATCACCTGTTCCAGCTCGTCTGGCCCGGGACGGTTCAAATATCCCTGCTCCCCGCCAAACCTGACGATCCGTGCAATTCCTTTTGTGACAGTTCCGATTACAGCTGACGCAATTCTTTGTTCTGCCAGCAGCTGTGTGGTTCTGCCCCCATTGTCACAAGTGAGAACCCAGCTTCCAGCGCTGTACAGCCGGTATGGATTCAGGCCAAACTGTTCACAAACCTCTATGGTTCCCTGGCGGATGGGGATTTGACGCAGGGAAAAATCCACGCCAAGCCGGTATCTTCCGGACAGGTTCCACACTGCGGCCAAAATCCCTCCCTCTCCGGAAGGCTCCCATGATGTAACGCCCAGTGACGCCCAGTCCTTTGGGGGCAAAAGGCTCTCTGCCGACTCCTGAAAAGTCTCCAGCCGGTCAAGGTAGCTGGCAGAATACCGGCTTTCCAGCTCTGCCCTTCTGGCAGCTATAATCTGCCGGGTTCCGGCCAAACCGCTATATCCTGCAGCTACCAAATCCTGTCCTGGTCTCATCCTTCCAGCCTCTCTATACTCCCGGCTCTGCGGGAGCCGGCTCTTCTGCCGGGGCTGGCGCTGGCGCCGGAGCTTCTGTGGGAGCTGGCGCCGGGGCAGGAGTTTCTGCGGGAGCCGGCGCCGGGGTCTCCGCGGGAGCGGGAGTCTCTGCTGGACCAGACACGCCAGGACCGCCGTGGATTCCCTCTTTTGGAACATTTACGGATTCCTGGGGAACCTGGGGAGCCTGGGTTGGCTGTTCCACAGGCGCCTGGGTCTCTGCTGGCACTGGCTGGGCCGGCGCGGGAGCTGCTGCGGGAGGGCCAACCAGTACAATAGCCTTGGAGGCATTGTACGTGTCTGTATGAAGAAGAGTTCTCTCTGTCTCCACTCCGTCCACAGTCACAACCTTCCACAACCGGGATTTCACCCCACGGTGAGCTGACTGGACCTGTCTGCGGGTTCCCGGAGCCAGAGAGGGATCTACCTGTTCTGTGGGCGCTCCGGCGCTGAAAGAACTTAAGGTCTCAGACACATACTCCACAGACCGGTTGGCAGGCCGGGTCTCTTTTCCATAAATAGTGAAAACCAGCTTCCGGTTCGCTGTATATCCTTCTACATAAATCGGTGTGCTGTAATTATTGGTAATTTTAATGTCTTTCACAGTACCTGCAATGGCTGCATCCATGGATGGCTTTACGTATCCTACAATCATGGAATGGTTCTGCCGCTGGGTGATCTCCAGCTCTGCCCGCAGGGCTGCATTGTACAAGGTTGTGGCAATCTGGCAGACGCCGCCGCCAATGCTGTCCACCACCCGTCCGTTCTCATAAGCTGCAGCTGTATAGTATCCGTTGGCAACAGTAAAGGGGTGCATGCACTCATATCCGGACAAAGTCTCACCTGGCATAAGCACATGGCCATTGATCTTTGCCGCCCCATTGCTTAAATTCCCTGACCGGGAGGAGCCGCTGCTGCTGAAATCTGTGGAAAAGGTTCCAAGAACATCCTTGATGGAAGCCAAATCCTCCTCCACAATATCCGGGTCCTTCTCGGAGATTACCGCTGTAACCATCACTTCATCTCCGGAATGCTCCATCAAAGCGGAATCCAAAGCCATCTTGGTAGCCGCTGGGTCCACTACCTTACCGGACACTCCCGGCGTAATCTGAAAGGCTCCGTCCACCCGGACAATCGTTGCATTCTTAGGCTCTTCAATCAGTCCTTCGGTCTGTTTTTTAATAAAATCATCTACCTTGGCTTCATCTACCTGGGTCTCCAAAGGAATGTGGACAGGCTCCTTTTCAATATCCTTGCGGGTCATATACTGCTGTACCAGATTACCGGTCTGAGTATTATCAATAGCCTGCTCCACAATCTCCACATTGCTCCAGGCAGCTCCAAGGTTCTGTGCGGTCACAGAGGAGACATTTCCTCCAATATCCAGACTCACTCTCCGGTCCGACAGACGCCTGACCTCTGCTTCAATGGCCTGATAGGCTTCCTCCTCTGTCATTCCGCCCAAGCTTACTTCTCCCACATAAAACCCCTGGGGAATGGTCCTTTCCTTTGCACTGACTGGCGCTGCAAAGAATATGGCTGCAGCTGCCGCCATTCCAATGGTATATCCTATTTTTGACTTTTTCATAATCTCTCCTCGTATCCCCGTTTTATGCGAACATAGTCAATGCGCCTGCCACTGTTGGTATAATCATGGCAAGCACCAGGATAATGACAACAATTGTTGAAATAAGCTTTCTTTTTTTATTATTCATTTTCAATTCACCTCTTTTGCCCTTTTCTTTAAATTTACCTGATTCTGCCGTATTTTGAGATAATCTGATCTGTCAGCCGGGATACTTCGTTCCGGCTTAAATAATCAATCTCTACAGGCACATCTATTTTATGATATTTTATTAAATACCGCAAGTCCTCTTTTTGCTTTTTCGTGGCCTTCTGCTCCTTTTTCACCTTGTAATTCATGGTTTTTGCCTTAAATACTTCCAGATTTCCGTTGTCTCCTGTTTCCAGGAATTTTTCTGCCAGTTTTTGATATAAAAAATGGGCTGCCTGTGCATCCTCCAGGGCCCGGTGTTCACAAGAGCGGGCCATTCCAAAATAACTGCAGGCCGCTGTCAGGTTTTTTGACTCTTCCTTTGGCATAAAACGCCGACAAAGCATAAGCGTATCAATCCCCTGCTTTTCAAAGGAAAGTCCATGATTCACTGCTGCTCTTTTCATAAAGCTGAAATCAAACAGAATCCGGTGGCCCAAAAGAGGAAGGTCTTCACAAAATTCCGCTGCTTTTTCTATAATACTCTCCATATCCGGAGCAGCCGCAGCCATCTCGTCTGTAATTCCGGTCAGCTGGACAATCGCAGGCTCCAGGCTCCGCCTGGGATTTACAAGAGAGTGATACCGGGCTGTCTCCACACCCCCAATGACACGGATTGCGCCGATTTCCAGAATCTTGTCCTTTTTGGGATTCAGACCAGTTGTCTCCAAATCGATTGCAACATAATTTTCTTCCAATTTGTCTCCCTTTCCTTCCTCTTACACCTGTTGACAGATTCACCGGAATTTCCGCAATGCGATACCAGCCAATGCTGTACAAAGGCATCATTGGGCTATTTGCTTGCAGATTATTACGGTTTACCGGGGACATCCTCCTGCTTCAGACAGGTCATGGCAGCATTTTTGGTCAAAACATCCTTTTGTCTATAGTCAAACCTCCAGATCTGGCCGTTTCGCAGCACCTCCACATGAATCTGATTTCCCAGCTGGTGAAGCTCCGGACACAGGCTCCGGATTCTTTCTTTAAAAGGTTTCTGATCCAGCGCAAAGCCTGGACGGCTTTTACAGTTTTCCCGAAGGTAGCAGTCACATACCAGGGCATCTGTCAAAGCTTCCAGCGTATGTTTTTCTAAAATACCTGCTGCCTCTGTTATAAAACGGTGCAGAATCTCATATCTGGCCATGCGGCTGTGGTTTCTCCCTTTTAATCCCTGAACCTTATAATAATCAGCCAGCTGCTCAAACATGACAAAGGGATCTGAAAATTCCTCAGCCAGAAGTTCTAATGTATGGGAAAACTGCCCGCTGTTGTAATAGACCTCCACCATATCCTCCACCGCCTTCAGCCGCCGGAGTTCATCATAAGACAGCCAGCGGGTGGCAAGCACCTCATAAGGAGGTTTTTCCTGATAAAGCAAGCCATATTCTTCTGCTTTTTCATACATCATCGATCCCTTCAGCACCTTCAAAAAACCCAGCTGAAGCTGATCTGGCTTCATGGCATACACATCGCAAAAGGAGCGGTGAAAGCTTTCGTAATCCTCAAAGGGAAGCCCTGCAATCAAATCCAGATGCTGATGAACATTCCCTGCAGCATGAATCTGCGCCACTGCCTTTTTTACCTTTTCCAGATCCATCTTCCTGCAAATCTCCCGAATGGTGTCCAGATTGGTGCTCTGCACTCCGATTTCCAGCTGAATCAGACCTTTGCGCATTTTCCCAATCAGCTCCAATTCCTCGGAATCCAGCAAATCTGCCGCGATTTCAAAATGGAAATTGGTAATTTTGTTGTCATGCTCGTGAATGTACTTCCAGACAGCCATGGCATGGCTCTTTTTGCAGTTAAAGGTCCTGTCTACAAATTTCACCTGCGCCACTTTATGTTCCAGGAAAAAATCCAGCTCCTGCCTCACCAAATCCCAGCCGCGGAAACGAATCGATTTTTCAACGGAAGACAGACAATAGCTGCAGGAAAAGGGGCAGCCCCGGCTGGTTTCGTAATACAGAATCCGGTTTTCAAAATCCTCCAGATTGTGGTAAAGGAAGGGAATCTGGTTCAGATCAACTGCTGAATCAGGGGCTTTCTTTTCATTGGACGAGTCTGTTTTCTGCGCTGGAATTTCCAGCCCTCCTGTCTTCCTCCCGAAAACTTCTATCCCGCCAGCCCTCCTGACGGAAGTTCCCAGCTTTTCATAGCATTTTAAAAGTCCGGCAAAAGTTTCTTCTCCTTCCCCCTTCATAATTCCAAGCACTTCCGGCTCCCTGTTCAGCAGCTGGTCACTGTCAAAGGAAACCTCCGGACCGCCCAGCCAGATATCGGTGTCTGGCAGTACTTTATGAAGATCATGGACCAGTTCCAACACTAATGTTATGTTCCAGATATAACAGGAAAATCCAACTGCATCTGGTTTTCTCTCATAAATGTCCTGTAAAATCTGCTCCGGAAGATAATGAATCGTATATTCTGCAATCTCCACCTGAACCGGCCTTTTCCCCTGACCTGGACTTTTGTCATGGTCAAAAGCAGATGCACAAAGGAGGCCCTGCCCTTTTTGGACCCTGCCTCCTGGATTCCCGGCGTCATCCTGCGCCTCATATGTGGATTCTGCGTATCGCTTCAGACTGTATACTCCTGGATTGGAATGAATATATTTGGCATTGACTGCCACAAGTAAAAATTTCATATGCCCGCCTATACCTGAATCTTAATGACTCTCCCAGTCCTGTCATACTGGTAATAACGGACTCCTGCTGCATTCAGCATCCGTTTGGACGCCCGCACAGAAGGAGACTCCTGATATTTGTCCTCTTTATAAATCACGGTTTTAATCCCTGCCTGAATAATCGCCTTGGCGCACTCATTACAGGGAAAAAGCGTCACATACAGCTTACTGCCTTCCAGACTGCCGCCGCGGTAATTAAGAATGGCATTCAGTTCACTGTGCGTCACATAAAGATACTTTGTGCTGTACGGATCTTCCGCCTCCTGCTCTTTTCCCCAGGGAAATTCATCGTCCGAACACCCTCTTGGAAATCCATTGTATCCCATGGACAAAATCTTGTTATCCTCGCTGACAATACACGCGCCTACCTGAGTATTGGGATCTTTGGAACGCATTCCGGACAAATCTGCAATCCCCATAAAATACTCATCCCAGGAAATGTAGTCGGTTCGCTTTCTTATATCTTCCATCTGCTGTCTCCGATTCTTTGTCATCTTTTATTATTTGTAACAGTTTAGACGGGGCATCTTCTTGCCCGTCTCCGACGGACAAAAGCTGGGATATCCATCCGATGTGGAAACTGTTACTATTATTCTGCATCATAACATAAACAGCCGGAAAATTCCACCCTCATTCCACAGAAATTTTGCGATAACCAGCAGCCTTCTGAAGCCGGTTCATAATCGCATACCCTAACTGTTCGCAGGGCAGACTTTCTGAATAAATGCAATCCACTTCCAAATCATCAAATTCTCTTAAAACAGCAAACAAATTGTGAGCAATGGTCTCCTCTCTGCTTCGGCTCCCCATGCAGCGGACAATTCCTTTTGTGTAGAAATGTTGTGTCTCTTCTGTACAGATAATTCCCACCCTTCGTCCTTCTGCAGTGTACTTTTCTGCCAGCTGATTGATGGCCTGTGTCACTTTTTCCAGTTCTCCCTCCACCAAAGTCATCTCTGCCCTGGGAGCATAGTGCCGGTATTTCATTCCCGGGGCTTTGGGCCGGACATTTTCTCCCGGAGCCTGAAAAATCGCCGGGTCCAGTTCCACATGTCCTACTGCCTGTTCCAGCATCTCCAATGTGATTGCTCCCGGCCTTAAAAGCACGGGGATCTTCCCGGACACATCCACAATGGTAGACTCAACCCCAATCCCCACAGGTCCTCCGTCCAGGATCATGTCGATTCTTCCGTTCATATCCTGCCATACATGCCAAGCAGTCGTAGGGCTGGGCCGCCCTGACCGGTTGGCGCTGGGGGCAGCCACCGGAACCTTTGCCAGGGCAATCAGCCTTCTGGCCAAATCCTCCGCTGGCATCCGCACAGCCACGGTCTCCAAACCGCCGGTGGTTCCATAAGGCACCTGGCTGCTCTTGGGAAATACAAGGGTAAGAGGTCCTGGCCAAAACAGTTCGGCCAAACGTCTTCCGGCATCCGGAATCTCTGTCACCAAAGGTTCCAGCTCTTCCATGGCAGAAATATGTACAATCAGAGGATTGTCCGAAGGCCTTCCTTTTGCCGCGTAAATCTTTTTTGCCGCCGCCTCCTCCAATCCATTGGCTCCCAGCCCGTAAACTGTCTCTGTGGGAAATGCCACCAGACCGCCGGACCGAAGAATCCGGGCTGCTTCCTGTAATGCTGCCTCTGTCTCTGCCTGAACGCCGATGCAGCCGGCGTCTTCCTGCGTTCTTTCTGCCCCTCTGACCGAAACCAGCTTTGTGTCCATTTTAATTCCTCTTTCTTTATTCCCGTTGCTTATTTTTTAATTGCTATTTTCTGCTTGCGGCCTTCCATCTGAACCGAGTGAATCATTACACTGATTCGTTTGTAAACCAATGCTGTAATCAGAGAAACCACAATTCCCTTTACCACATTAAACGGCCCTACACAAAACAATGCAAATGTCCACACATCTCCTACTGCCGGATGAATCGCTGCCCCGGCAGCCAGAATACTGTCAAGAGGCATAAAGTTCGAATAAAACGGAAGCATCACCAGAGCATTTCCTGCCACACCCACTGCAGCCATGATTCCGGTTCCAGCCGCCATAGCAGATATTGCTCCCTTTTTCGTCTTATGAAGCTGATAAATCACTCCTGCGGGAACTACCATGGAACAGCCAAATACGAAATTGGCAAATTCACCTACAAATCCGGTGGAAGTTGGCTTTAAAACCAGCTTCACTAATATTTTTACAGCCTCCATCACAACTCCGGCCACTGGTCCCAGTGCAAAGGTTCCCACCAAAATCGGCACCTCGCTTAAGTCCAGCCCGTAAAAGCTTGGCGCCAGAAAGGGAAGGGGAAACTCAAACAGCATCAGCACAGCTGCCAGGGCGCCGAACATTCCCATCACTGCAAGATTTTTTGTGGACATCAACCGATTCTCTCTCATTTTCTTATCCTCCTGATCATTCATTTTCCTTCTTGTGACCATGCCACACTCCGGCACAATGGCCATCATCGGCTGCACCGATGTTCGGAAAGATTACTTTCCTGCTAAGTTCATCGTATGGAGGAATCTTGCGGCTGCATTTTCTTTCAGCATACGCCACAATGCAGGCAACGCAGATTGCGGCTTAAAAAACCCCGGATGTGTCTATCCATCCGGGGTGCTTTTTCCTGCTCCATCCAGCCAGAAACCGAAGCCGCGGGACTGTCTGGCGCGTGCCAG
>CATLIJ010000041.1 GCA_949948825.1 uncultured Clostridiaceae bacterium | reverse complement strand
TCCAGAGAAAGAGCAGTCACAGCAGACAAAAGAGAAGGACCGCAATGAACATTCCCTGGTGTTAAAAGTAGATTACCAGGATTTTCACATGTTATTAACCGGGGATATGAGTGAAGCCGGAGAAAAAAGAGTGCTAAACCAGCAGAATGGGCTGGAAGAGATTCAGGTGCTGAAGGTGGCCCATCATGGGTCCGGATATTCTACCACCAGGCCATGGATAAAAGCTTTGAATCCCCAATGGGCAGTGATTTCCTATGGGGAGAACAACCGGTATGGCCATCCGGGGCAGAAGGTGCTTGACAATCTTTCCGAAGAAAAGGTTCACATATACGAAACCGGCAGAAGCGGGGCAATAGGACTTCGGACAGACGGGAAGAGGATCTGGTGGAATCAGTGGGTGGCAGAATAATTTTTTAAAATCCATTTTCAAATGGGGGAAAGTGTGGTAAAATCTTTTTTGTTCAGAAGTGTTTTTGCCATACAGTCAAATGGCTGGAAAGGAGTGTATTATGGATTATCAAAATGCGAAACAGTATTATGGCGCTTATGGGACAGAGGAAGCCTATGAGCCGTTAGACCGGTATACGGCCAAGACGTTTGGATGGATGTTTGCAGGGTTGCTGCTGACATTTGCCATTGCTTTGACTGGTTATATGACCGGACTGGTATGGTATGTGTTTGCGGTTCCTCATATGATCTGGATTTTGGGGATTGCAGAGCTTGTGGTAGTGATTTATCTGTCAACGCAGATTAACAAAGTATCTGTGGGAGTTGCCAGGGGATTGTTTTTTACTTATGCTGTTTTGAATGGAGTGGTGTTTTCCGCTTACTTTTTGTTGTATGCCCTGCCAAGTCTGGTGTTTGTGTTCGGGGCAACCGCTGTATTTTTCGGGATTATGGCAGCAGTGGGATATGTCACAAGAGCTGACTTAAGCAAGCTGCGGAATTTCCTTTTGGGCGGTTTGATATTTTTGTTCTTATTCTGGGTAGCAGGGATTTTCCTGAACCTGGAGCGGTTTGAGATTGCCATGTGTACAGTAGGTATTTTTATTTTCCTGCTGTTTACTGCATATGACACTCAGAAGATCAAGGCATATCATCAGATTTATTGTCAGGATCCTGTGATGGCAAAAAAGGCGTCGATTTTCTCTGCTCTGCAGCTTTATTTGGATTTCATCAATCTGTTTGTTTATCTGCTGCGGGTTCTTGGCAGGAGAAAGTAAGTTACAGTTCACGGGGCGGGGAATCTGACATAAATTTGGGTGTCAAGCTCACTTGTAAGCCCCAATTTATGCCAGATTCCACATCAGGCGAACGCCCAGCTTTTGTCCGTCGAAGACGGGCAAGAAGATGTCCCCCGTGAACAGTAACGAAAGTAAATGAATGGGGGAATGCGTTCCGAAAGGAACGCATTTTCTGACAGGATGGGGCAGGTATAAGATGCAGAATTTAAATAAGGACATTAAGGAACGTGCGTTTAAGCCGGTTTACCTTCTTTTTGGTGAGGAGGCTTTTTTGAAAAACAGTTATAAAAACCGCCTGAAGGAAGCGATTACTGGTGAGGATACCATGAATTTTGCCCGTTTTGAGGGAAAGGGGCTGGATGTGGAGGAGCTGATCCGGCTGGCGGATACAATGCCGTTTTTTGCTGAACAAAGGATGATATTAGTGGAGGACAGCGGATTTTTCAAAAGCGCTTGTGAGGCGCTTGTGAAATATCTTCCGGATATGCCCAAAACGACCTGCCTTGTGTTTGTGGAATCTGAGGTGGATAAGCGCAGCAAGCTTTATAAAAAGGTGAAAAGCCTGGGATATGCAGCAGAGATGGGGCGGCAGGACGGAACACAGCTGGCAAAGTGGGCCGGAGGGATTCTGGCAAAGGAAGGTAAAAAGATCACCAAAAGCACCATGGAGCATTTCCTCGGCATGGCTGGGGATGATATGGAGAATATCCGGATGGAGCTGGAAAAGCTTATCAGCTTTACCTGGGGGCGGGAGGTGATCACAGAGGAAGATGTGGATGCCATTGGTACGGTTCGGGTGACAAACCGGATTTTTGATCTGGTTGCTGCGATTGTAAACCGTCAGACAAAAAAAGCCATGGATTTGTATGAGGATTTATTGGCTTTAAAAGAGCCTCCCATGCGGATTCTTTTCCTGATTGCAAGACAATTTAATCAGATTCTTCAAGTGAGGGAGCTGGCAGAACAGGGAATGGACCGGGGGACGATTGCTTCAAAGCTTAAAATGCAGCCTTTTGTGGCAGGGAAGGTGATGGGGCAGGCCCGTTCCTTTTCCGGAGAGCAGATTCTTTTGTATGTGAATTTGTGTGTGGAGCTGGAGGAGGCAGTGAAGACCGGACAGCTTTCGGACCGTCTGGCAGTGGAGCTGCTGCTGGCAAAGTAAAGAATTCCTTTCTGCCGTAGTGTGATTCCCGCGGTGCATTTTGCTTTATAGGACGCAGTTTCCTATAAAGCAAAAAAATTCCTGTCCGGCACACCTTCCGGACAGGAATCCTCTTTCACATTTATTTCCGCGAACAAGAGCCAAGTGTCGTGCTTGCACGAGCATTTGGCGAATGCCGCCAGGGGTGCTGTGCGCCAGTGGCGCATGGTCAGTACTGACCAAAGCGGAGACCAAATACCCCGCAGCTTGCTGCGTTGCAAATTGGATGCCCCATTGCCTGCAGCGGGGATTTGACTTGCCTGTTCTGCAGCATGAAGATGACACATGGATGCAGACATAGGCGTAAGGTATCTGAACTGTTATGAATTAAGCGATAGCGCTGACAGCCTTAGACAGACGGGATACCTTTCTGGAAGCAGTATTCTTGTGGTACACTCCCTTGGTACATGCCTTGTCAATCTCGGAAATCGCAGCAGTCAGACAAGCCTGTGCAGAAGCTTTGTCACCGGCAGCCACGGCAGCATCTACTTTCTTGCAGGCGGTCTTTACTTTGGAACGAATCGCTTTGTTTCTTGCAGCTTTTGTCTCATTAACTAAAATTCTCTTTTTTGCAGATTTAATATTTGCCAATCTGTTCACCTCCAATATTGAATGATGGATATTCGATGGTTTGCATCAAAGCCTGGACACGGACAGTTCAATGTAAACATACTGTTTCATTCTAGCGAATGTGAGGGGAAATGTCAATACATAATTTGGGGGATTTTGGAGAAAATTATAAGGAATTGCAACAGTTCAGACAGCAATGTTATGATACCAGGGCCAAAAGGCCAGAAAATCCGATGGAAGCTTGCTTGCAAGAGGATTTTTGAACTTTTGACCCCAACATCATGTTACTAATTAAGGGATGGAAAAAGGTCCGTAAGAGAAGACAGAGAGAACATTGTCATCTGAACTGGGATGAGAAACAAAATCAGTAAGAAGCAAAGGGAGTAGAGAAGATGGCAATGAATTATGTGATTGAGAAGGAAAAGCCGGATTTTGAGGTGAGAACGGACTTGGCGTTGGAGGAAAGGGAGAGCTTTCCGGGAGACGGGGGTGAGATTTCAGGGGTTTCTCTGCGGGAATGGCAGGAGGAGGCCAGCCAGGTAAAGCTTACGGAGGTGAAGATTTTAGATGAGCAGGGGGAGAAGGCTATGGGGAAGCCTAAAGGAACCTATTTGACTCTGGAAGCAGACCAGCTGGCCCAAAAGGATGAGGATTACCATGAAAAGGTGTCAGAGGAGCTGGCGAGGCAGCTTCAAAGGCTGATTGGATGTATGGACAATGGGAAGGCTTGTTTGGAGAACCGGAGAATCCTGGTGGTGGGTCTTGGAAATCCTTCTGTGACGCCAGATGCCCTGGGACCAAAGGCAGTGGGCCATTTGCAGGTGACGCGCCATTTAGAGCAACAGTATGGGGAAGGGTTCTGCAGGGAGCGGGGACTGCCGGTTTTAAGCGGAATTGTGCCAGGGGTTATGGCTCAGACCGGAATGGAGACAGCGGAAATTCTGAAAGGGGTGATTGGGGAGACAAAGCCAGAGCTTTTGATTGTCATTGACGCTTTGGCTGCCCGCAGCATCCGCAGACTGGGAACCACCATTCAGCTGACAGATACAGGAATCCATCCAGGTTCCGGAGTAGGCAATCATCGCCACAGCCTTACCAGGGAAAGCCTGGGAGTGCCGGTGGTGGCTGTGGGAGTGCCGACGGTTGTGGGGGCTGCAGCAATTGTCCACGATACGGTCAATGCCATGATCGGGACCTTGGCAGCCAGCATGTCTACCAAAGGGATGGGGGATTTTATGCAGGAGATGTCTCCGGATGAACAGTATGACTTGATTCGGGAGCTGCTGGAACCGGAATTTGGCAATCTTTATGTGACGCCGCCCAATATTGACGAGCTTATTGGAAATTTAAGCTTTACCATATCTGAGGGCATTCACAAGGCTGTGTTTCCGTGAGGAAATATTTGTCAAGCTTGTAATGAATCGGATTCTATGATATGATGGTGAAGTTTGGATGTGGAATAATCGTGAAACAGACTGGAAAACAGGAGGGAGTTTTTCATGAAATGGACAAAAATTACGCTGCATACCACAACAGAGGCTGTGGATTTGATCAGCAGTATGCTGGGGGAAATCGGTATCCAGGGCATCGAAGTGGAGGATTTTGTTCCGCTTTCAGAATCCGATACAAAAGGAATGTTTATTGATCTGCTGCCGGAGCTGCCTCCAGATGACGGCACGGCCAGAGTCAGCTTTTATCTGGAGGAACCGGCAAAGCTGGAGGAGGTCCAGCAGCAGGTGGAGGAAGGCCTTTTGGAGCTTCGGTCATTTGTGGATGTGGGAGAGGGAACCATGGTCATCTCCGAGACAGAGGATAAAGACTGGATCAATAACTGGAAACAATATTTCAAGCCTTTTGTGGTGCAGGACATCTTAATCAAGCCTACCTGGGAGCCAGTGCCAGAGGAGCATAAAGACAAGCTGTGTATTCAGATTGATCCGGGAACTGCCTTTGGCACTGGAATGCATGAGACCACAAAGCTTTGCCTCCGGCAGCTGTGCAAATATGTAACTCCCGGCGCTGCGGTTCTGGATGTGGGAACCGGCAGCGGGATTTTGGGGATTGGAGCCCTGAAGCTGGGAGCTGGCAGAGTGTTTGGGACGGATTTGGATGAAAATGCCATTACAGCGGTGAAGGAGAATCTTCAGGCCAATGGTCTTTCCCGGGAACAGTTTCAGGTGGTTCAGGGAAATATTATTGATGAGGAGCTGATCCAAAGGCAGGCTGGAGAAGCATGTTATGATATTGCGGTTGCCAATATTCTGGCAGCAGTCATTATTCTTCTCCAACAGGAGATCGGGAGGCATTTAAAACCAGGAGGAATGTTGATTACTTCTGGTATTTTGAATACCAAAGAGGAGGAAGTGCGGGCAGCTATAGAAGGAAACCCTCTTTTTGAGCTGAAGGAGATTACATATGAGGGCGACTGGGTTTCCATTACTGCCAGAAGATGTTCCTGTGAACCATAGGGGTCGTTTTGCTGGAGAACCACTGAACTATAGGGAACATTTTCCAGAGAAACCATAGAAGATCCCTATGAGAAGAGCAGGAGATGGGAAAGGAAAAGGAGCGGGAAGGTGCATTATTTTTTTGTGACCCCGGACCAGGTGGAGGATGGGCGCTGCCGGATTACGGGACAGGATGTGATTCACATTCGGAATGTTCTTCGGATGAAGCCGGGAGATCCAGTGGGAATCCGGGATGGAGTTTCCAGAAATTATATCTGTGAGCTGGAGGAGATCCGGGAGGAGGAGGTCTGTGTCCGGATATTGACCGAAGAAAAAGAGGACAGTGAGCTGTCTTCCCGGATCTGGCTGTTTCAGGGGCTGCCAAAGGGAGATAAGATGGATTGGATTGTCCAGAAGGCAGTGGAGCTGGGGGCTTACAAAATAGTTCCCATAGCTACCCGCCGGTCTGTGGTGAAACTGGACAAAAAAAAGGAAGAAGCAAAGAGAAGACGGTGGAATGCTATTGCAGAGAGTGCGGCCAAGCAGTCAGGGCGGATGATTGTGCCGGAGGTTGCAGGTGTGGAAAGCTTTTCCAGAGCGTGTTCCCATATGGAAAGTCTGGATATAGGCCTGATTCCCTATGAACTGGCAAGGGGAATGGAGGACACAAGAAGGATTCTGAATCAGATCCGCCCGGGTATGGAGATTGGGATTATGATTGGACCAGAGGGAGGCTTTGACGTGGAAGAGGTAAACCAGGCCATGGAAGCCGGAATTTGTCCCATCACCCTGGGAAGAAGAATTTTAAGGACCGAGACAGCAGGAATGGCTGCTTTGTCTGTGCTGATGTTTCAGCTGGAGGACCGGTGATCCTGTGAAAAACACAGGGGAAAGAGAGAGTTGTATGGAAGCCTATTTTGATAACTCTGCCACCACAAGGGTTTTGGATTGTGTGAAGGATATTGTGATAAAAACTATGACTGAGGATTATGCCAATCCGTCGGCCAGACACCACAAGGGAATGGAGGCGGAGCAGTATATCCGTCAGGCGAGAAAAGAGATAGCCGCTACCTTGAAAGCGCTGGAAAAGGAGATTTTATTTACATCAGGTGGTTCTGAGTCCAACAATCTGGCATTGATCGGGGGTGCGCTGGCAAATCAGCGGGCAGGAAGGCATGTGATCAGCACCAGCATTGAGCATCCGTCGGTATACCGTCCCCTGGAGGTGCTGGAGGAGCTGGGATTTGAGGTCACATTTCTTCCTGTAGACCAGAATGGCCATATTTCCCTGGATATGCTGAAAAAGGCAGTCCGGCAGGATACGGTTTTGGTTTCTGTAATGTATGTGAACAATGAGATCGGCGCAGTGGAGCCAGTGGAGGAGATTTCCAGGGCAGTAAAGGAGAAAAATCCCCGCACTCTTTTTCATGCAGACGCCATTCAGGCTTACGGCAAATACAGGATTTGTCCCAAAAAGCAGGGGATTGACCTGCTGTCTGTCAGCGGGCATAAAATACATGGGCCAAAGAGAGTGGGTTTTCTTTATATTCGGGACGGAGTGAAGGTAAAGCCCATGATCTATGGAGGCGGGCAGCAAAACAGCATGCGGTCTGGCACGGAGAATGTTCCGGGAGTGGCAGGACTTGGGGTGGCTGCAAGAGAAATGTACACAAACCATGAAGAAAAGGTGAATCATCTCATTGAGCTGAAGGACAGGATGATCCATCAGCTGGAGGGCCTGGAGGGGGTTGTAATCAACAGCAGGAGAGGAAAGGAGGGTGCGCCTCAGATTGTCAGCGCAAGCTTTGAGGGAGTGCGTAGCGAGGTGCTGCTTCATGCTTTGGAGGAGAAGGGCATTTATGTGTCTTCTGGCTCTGCCTGCTCGGCCCATCATCCCGGTGTGAGCGGAACCTTAAAAGGGGTGGGAATATCAGAGAAGCTTTTGGATTCTACTTTAAGGTTCAGCTTTGGAATATTTAATACCAGGGAAGAGGTGGATTACTGCATTCAGGTTTTAAAAGAGCTGCTTCCGTTTCTGCGCAGATTCCGGCAAAGGTGAGGAGGGTAAGGGATGGTATATCAGTCGTTTTTGATTAAATATGCTGAGATCGGGACAAAGGGAAAGAACCGGTATCTGTTTGAGGATGCCTTGTCCCATCAGATTAAAAATGCCTTAAAAAAAACAGAGGGTTCTTTTGTGATTGCCAAGGAGTCCGGACGGATTTATGTGCAGGCAGTCAGTGAGTATGATTATGATGAGGTGATTGAGGCTCTGCAGCATGTGTTTGGGATTGCATGGATTTGTCCTGTGGTGCAGATGGAGGATAAGGATTTTGAAAAGATAAAGGAACTTGCAATCCGCTATGTGGAGGAGGTTTATCCGGATAAGAATTTTACATTTAAAGTGGACAGCAGGCGGGCGGACAAACACTATCCCATTCATTCCGAGCAGATGAACCGGGATTTGGGAGAAGTGATTTTAAAGGCATTTCCAGAGACAAAGGTAGATGTTCATCACCCGGATGTGCTTCTGCGGGTGGAGGTGCGCAAGGTGGTGAATCTGTATTCCCTGATGATTCCAGGGCCAGGGGGAATGCCAGTGGGAACCAATGGCAAGGCAATGCTTCTTTTGTCAGGAGGAATCGACAGTCCGGTGGCAGGATATATGATTGCCAAGCGGGGGGTGAAGATTGACGCTGTGTATTTTCACGCGCCTCCCTATACCAGCGAGCGGGCAAAACAGAAGGTCGTGGATCTGGCTGTCCAGGTGGCCGGATATTCCGGGCCGATTCCCCTCCATGTGGTGAATTTTACGGATATTCAGCTTTATATTTATGAAAAATGTCCCCATGAGGAGCTGACCATTCTAATGCGGCGGTATATGATGCGGATTGCAGAGGAGATTGCCAGAAGAAATGATGCTCTGGCCCTTATTACCGGAGAGAGCATTGGGCAGGTGGCGTCTCAGACTGTTCAGTCTCTGGCGTCCACCAATGAGGTATGCACCATGCCGGTTTTCCGGCCCCTGATTGGCTTTGACAAGCAGGAGATTGTGGATATTTCACAGAAAATCGGGACTTTTGACATATCCATCCAGCCTTATGAGGATTGCTGTACCATCTTTGTGGCAAAGCATCCGGTGATTAAGCCCAATCTGGAAAGAATCCGCAAATCGGAAGGAAATCTTCAGGAGAAAATTGAACAGATGGTTCAGACTGCCATTGAAAGTGCAGAGAGAATCTGGTGCGGCTGATCGGATTCTGATTGGGGGCCTGCGCACAAGAAAAAGACGCTTCCAAAAGGAGGCGTCTTCCCTGAATTTTGATTTGGGAAAGCTGAACTGCTGCAAACATTACGGAAGAATGTAAGGGGCAAGGGTATCTAAGATCTCGTCAATCCCTGTCTCTGCGTGGATGTTTAAGTCAATGGGCTTGGACAAATCCAGGCTGAAAATTCCCATGATGGATTTGGCGTCGATCACATAGCGGCCGGATACCAAATCAAAATCCACGTCATATTTTGTCAGATCGTTTACAAAGGATTTTACTTTATCAATGGAATTTAATGAAATGCGAACTGTTTTCATGTACGAACCTCCTTAATGGTCACTTTCATTTTATGTTGACATCAGGGATGAGTTTCCCTTTGTCCTTTATCAATACTACCTAGATATGGCAAAAAAGTCAATAGAAAGTTTGTATGAAAAAAGTATAAATCATTCCTGTTCACGAGGGGATGTGTGAACAGGAATGAAAAACAGGAAGGAGGAGCTTTATGAAAAAAGCGGCGCTGCACAATTTGGGATGTAAAGTGAATGCTTATGAGACAGAGGCCATGCAGCAGCTTCTGGAAAAGGCCGGGTATGAGATTGTGTCTTTTAAGGACAGAGCAGATGTGTACATTGTCAATACCTGCTCTGTGACGAATATTGCAGATAAAAAATCCAGGCAGATGCTTCACCGGGCCAGAAAAAACAATCCAGATGCAGTGGTGGTGGCAGTGGGCTGTTATGTACAGTCTGCGGCAGAGGAGCTTCAAAAGGACCCGGCAGTGGATGTGATTTTGGGGAATAACCGGAAAAAGGATCTGGCAGCTGTGCTGGAGGACTGCTTCAGGGAAAAAAGGGAAAGCTTTGCAGCTGTGGGACAGATTGACAAAGAGCAGGAATATGAAGCCCTGGAGGTGACAGGAACCATTCGTCATACGCGGGCCTTTGTCAAGGTGCAGGATGGCTGTAATCAGTTCTGCAGCTATTGTATTATCCCTTATACCCGCGGGCGTGTGCGCAGCCGGACTCCGGATGACACCAAAAGGGAGGTCCGCAGTCTGGCAGAGGCAGGATGTCAGGAGATTGTTTTGACCGGGATTCATTTAAGCTCTTATGGCATGGATTTTCAGGAGGAAAAAAAGGAGAACCTTTTAAGCTTGATTCGGCAGCTTCATGAGATTGACGGCATCCGCCGGATTCGTCTTGGCTCTTTGGAGCCGGGAATTGTCACAGAGGAGTTTGCTTTTTCTCTGGCAGAGCTTCCCAAAGTATGCCCTCACTTTCATTTGTCCCTTCAAAGCGGGTGTGATGAAACCTTAAAACGGATGAACCGGCATTATACCCTGAAGGAATATGCAGAGAAATGTGCAATTTTAAGACAGGCATATGAGAATCCGGCCATTACCACAGATGTGATTGTGGGTTTTCCAGGGGAGACCGGGGAAGAGTTTGCACAGACAAAGGAATTTCTGGAACAGATTCATTTTTATGAAATGCATGTGTTCAAATATTCTGCCCGTTCCGGAACCCGTGCGGCAAGGATGCCGGACCAGGTGCCGGAAGAGATCAAGACCAGACGCAGTGAGGAGCTTCTGGCTCTTGGCCGGAATATGTCTCTTCAGTACCGTCAGGGCTTTCTCGGCAAAAGCCTTCAGGTGCTTTTGGAGGAGAGCATAAGGACGGAGGGAATGTCCTGTCTGGTCGGCCACACAAAGGAGTATGTGAGAGTGGCTGTTTTGGCAGAAGGCAGAAAGCCCAATACATTTGTGGATCATGTGCCTTGGAGAATGCTGACAGAAGAAATTTTGTTTTAAGTATTTTAAGAAATATTTTCCTTGCCGAATCGTACAAAGTGGTATAGAATAGAGGGGAATAGTTAAAGGACGTGAAAAACATGGGCGAAATTCATAACACACAGTTTTATCAGGCAGTACAGGAGAATAAAATGGATGTCAGCCAGGTTTTGGAGCAGGTATACATTGCTCTGACAGAGAAGGGATATAATCCGGTCAACCAGATTGTAGGGTATCTGATTTCCGGAGATCCGACTTATATTACCAGTCACAAAAGCGCCAGAAGCCTTATTATGAAGGTAGAGAGGGACGAGATTTTAGAGGAACTGATGTACGTTTATATTGATGCGCAGCTGGAGGGACGGCGTTAGTACATCATTGTACTAATTCACGGGACAATATCACCTGTAAAGAAATGCAGTGTTATACCAGGAGAAGTCTGCCAGCGGATTTGTCCCATGGGGAAAATATTTACATTTCTTAAGACAAAAGGAGGCTGTCAGCCCGAAATGGTTTGCCGGGTGACAGTCTTTTCGGGCGCAGGAAAGGATGGCTGCATGTGAGGATTTTAGGATTGGACTATGGGTCAAAGACCGTGGGGGTGGCTGTGAGCGATCCTCTTGGCATTACGGCCCAGGGTTTGGAGACCATTACCCGCAAGGAAGAAAACAAGCTGCGGAGAACATTGGCCCGGATTGAGGAATTGATGGAACAATATAAGATTGAACGGATTGTTTTGGGTTATCCTCTGAATATGGATGATTCTGTGGGAGAACGTGCAAGGAGGACCGAAGAATTCCGGGATCTTTTGATGCGCAGAACCGGTTTGCCTGTGGTTCTGTGGGATGAACGTCTGACAACTATGGACGCCAATGATATTTTAATAGAAAGCGGAGTTCCCAGAAAGGATCGGAAGCAGGTGATTGACAAGATTGCGGCAGTGCTGATTCTGCGTTCCTATCTGGACTCCATACAGGAGAAAGAGACGTAATGCAGAATGAGAAGATTACGCTGCGGACAGATGAAGGGGAGACTGCGGACTTTTATGTGCTGGAGGAGACCCGGATTAATGGGATGGATTATCTGATGGTCACAGATTCCATGGAAGGCGAGGACGGGGAGTGCTATTGTCTGAAGGATAAGTCCAGTTCGTCTGACAGCGAGGCGGTTTACGAGTTTGTGGAAAATGAAGATGAGCTGGATTACCTGTACCGGATTTTTGCAGAGCTTTTAGAGGATATGGATGTGGAGCTGCAAAAATAGGTAACAGTTCAGACGGACAAGAAGATGCCCGATCTGAACTGCTGCAAAAGCAGGTAAGAGAAAAAGCAGGAGAGGTATGGAACAGGAACGTTTTAAGGAAGTATTGCGGGAACGAGGGCTGAAAGTTACCAATCAGCGTCTTCTGGTGCTGGAGACCATTGCCAGCCATCCGGGGGAGCATCTGACAGCAGAGGAGATTTATGAGCTTGCAAAAGAACAGTATCCAGAGATTGGACTGGCCACCATTTACCGCACAGTACAGGTTCTGGTGGAATTGAATGTGATTGATAAGGTAAGCTTTGATGATGGATTTGTGCGCTATGAGCTGGGGAATGCCAAGGCGGACAGCCGCCATCATCATCATCATGCCATTTGCCAGGAGTGTGGACGGGTTCTTGCCTTTGAGGGGGATCTTTTGGAGACCCTGGAACAGGCTCTTTATGATACCATGGGATTTGTGGTGACAGACCATGAGGTGAAGCTGACTGGATACTGCAGAGACTGCATCAAACGGAAAGGACAGGAAAACATGGAGGAATTCAATTGAGGACAGATAATCAGAGAGACGGGAAAAATCAGAATTCGAACGGGAAGATTCAGAAGAACGGAAAGAATCAGAGAGAGCCCAAAGACCAGAGAGAAAGCCGGGATATGAAAGAGCATAAAGAGACCAGAGAGAGCCGGGAATTTAAGGAGCAGAGAGAGAACAGAGATTTTCGGGAACCGAAGGATATAAGGGAGCACAAGGAGCAAAGAGAGCAGAAAAAAGGAGAAAAGCGGCAGGCAGACAGTGAGCTGCCCAAGGTGAAGATCATTCCTTTAGGAGGACTGGAACAGATTGGAATGAACATCACTGCCTTTGAATATGAAGACAATATTATGGTGGTGGACTGCGGTCTGTCCTTTCCCACAGATGATATGCTGGGAATTGATTTGGTGATTCCGGATACCACTTATCTGGAGCAGAATCTGGACAAGGTGAAGGGCTTTGTCATCACCCATGGCCATGAGGACCACATTGGAGCCCTGCCTTATATTCTGCAGAAAATCAATGTGCCGGTCTACGGAACCAAATTAACCATTGGTCTGATTGAGAATAAGTTAAAAGAGCATAATCTGATGAAATCCACCAAAAGGAAGGTGGTCCGTCACGGCCAGTCCATTAACCTTGGCTGTTTCCGGGTGGAATTTGTAAAGATGAATCACAGCATTGCAGATGCAGCGGCTCTGGCGATTTTTACACCCGCAGGGGTGATTGTCCATACAGGGGATTTTAAGATTGACTACACGCCGGTATTTGGGGATGCGGCGGATTTACAGCGGTTTGCCGAGCTGGGAAGAAAAGGGGTTCTGGCTTTGATGAGTGATTCCACCAATGCCATCCGGACTGGTTTTACTGCTTCGGAGCGGACTGTGGGCAAGACCTTTGATGCGATTTTTGCGGAGCATAAGTCCAACCGGATTATTGTGGCAACCTTTGCCTCCAATGTGGACCGGGTTCAGCAGATCATCAATTCTGCTTATAAATATGGCAGAAAGGTGGTGGTGGAGGGCCGCAGCATGGTCAATGTGATTACAACAGCCAGTGAACTGGGGTATATCCACATTCCGGACGGAACTTTGATTGACATAGAGGAGCTGAAGGGATATACGGATGAGCAGACAGTGCTGATTACCACAGGAAGCCAGGGGGAATCCATGGCAGCCTTGTCCCGGATGGCCTCCAACCTTCACCGGAAGATTTCCATTCAGCCCAATGATGTGGTAATCTTCAGCTCTACTCCCATTCCAGGGAATGAAAAGGCAGTTTCCAAGGTGATCAATGAGCT